>NZ_BAOX01000002.1:0-79225 GCF_000813105.1 Rhodococcus sp. BS-15
CGCGCACCGGAGCTCCCCGCACCGGGGGACCTCGCGCAGGCGCGCCCCGTACCGGAGCTCCTCGCGCAGGAGCCCGACCTGCCCCTCGCCGTGGCGTCGAGCAGAACGAATCGATCGACTACACGCCCGTCGAGACCGGTGTCAACGATCGCAGCAACGACGCCGTTCCTCGCAAGAAGCCCTCGCGTCCCAAGCCGCCGAAGCCGCAGAAGAAGCAGGTTCCGTCGACCACGATCAGCAACGCCAAGCCGGCGAAGCATCAGCACACCGATTCCTCACCGCGCAAGCACGTGCCCGTCGGTGAAGGCGTCCGGTTGCAGAAGGTGCTCGCACAGGCCGGTGTCGCATCGCGCCGCGCAGCCGAGGAACTGATCGCCGACGGCCGCGTCGAGGTCGACGGACGCATCGTCACCGAACAGGCATCCGCATCGATCCGAACATCGCTGTGGTCCGTGTCGACGGCACTCGCGTGGTTGTGAAGGAAGAACTGGTTCATCTCGCGATGAACAAGCCGCGTGGATGGCAGTGCACCATGTCCGACGATCTGGGACGCCCGTGCGTCGGAGACATCGTCTCCGAGCGGGTCCAGGCGGGGCAGCGACTGTTCCACGTCGGCCGCCTCGATGCCGACACCGAGGGTCTGTTGCTCTTCACCAACGACGGTGATCTTGCTCATCGCCTGATGCACCCGTCGTTCGAGGTGTCGAAGACCTACCTCGCGACGTTGTCGGGCACCATTCCCCGCACGCTCGGCAAGCAGCTCCGTGAAGGTGTCACCCTCGACGACGGCCCGGTGAAGGTCGACGGCTTCCAGCTGCTCGACATCTCGGACGGCAAGTCGCTCGTCAAGGTGACCCTGCACGAGGGCCGCAAGCACATCGTGCGCCGGTTGTTCGACAAGGTCGGCTTCCCGGTCGGACGCCTCGTGCGTACCGATGTCGGCAACATCGTGCTCGGCGATCAGCGTCCGGGAACATTGCGTGTTCTCGGTCGCGGCGAGATCGGCAAGCTCTACGAATCCGTGGGCCTGTGATGAGTGCGCTCGTCGTTGCGATGGACGGTCCCTCGGGCACCGGTAAGTCGTCGGTATCGCGCCGGCTCGCGTCGGCACTGGAAGCGAGCTACCTCGACACCGGTGCGATGTACCGCGTCGCGACGGTGTGGGTGCTGCGCTCGGGCGTCGAGCCCACCGATGCAGACGCTGTTGCGAAAGCTGTTGCGGCGCTTCCCCTCGAGATCGGCAAGGACCCGCTGGCCGAGACCGTTCTGCTCGACGGTGAAGACGTCAGCGGCGAAATCCGCGGCGACGCAGTCACCAAGGCCGTCTCGGCCGTGTCCGCAGTGCCTGCGGTGCGCGAGCTGTTGGTGCAGATGCAGCGCGACCTTGCGAGCTCGTCGACGCGAATCGTTGTGGAGGGCCGCGACATCGGCACCGTCGTTCTTCCCGACGCGACGTGAAGGTGTTCCTGACTGCCTCACCGGAAGCGCGGGCAGAGCGTCGCAACAAGCAGAACATCGAACAGGGTCGCGTAGACGACTACGAATCCGTGCTCGCGGACGTGCAACGACGCGATCACGCAGATTCGACAAGAGCAGTGTCACCGCTTCGTCCCGCCGAGGATTCGGTGATCGTCGATACCAGCGAGCTGGATCTCGACGGCGTGATCGAGCGTTTGCTGCTCGTGGTGAACGACAGAAGTGGAGCAGTGCAGTGAGTGAAGAATTCTTCTCCGGCGCAGCGGAAACCGCGGGCGACGGAACATGGAGCGACGAGGGCGAGTGGGAGTACGTCGACCTCAACGAGGGCGAAGACGGCGAAGATGCCGTAGCCGTACCGACTCTCGCGTGGTGGGGCGACCGAACGTCGGCAAGTCGACGCTCGTCAACCGCATCATCGGACGACGTGAAGCAGTGGTCGAGGACGTTCCAGGCGTCACCCGCGACCGCGTGTCGTACGAGGCGAACTGGAGTGGTCGACGCTTCCTGGTGCAGGACACCGGCGGTTGGGAACCCGACGCCAAGGGTCTGCAGGCATCCGTTGCGCGCCAAGCCGAATTGGCCATGCACACCGCCGACGCGATCCTGTTGGTCGTCGACGCGCGTGTCGGTTCCACGACGACGGACGAGGCAGTGGCGCGAGTGCTGCGCCGGTCGAAGACTCCGGTTCTGTTGGTGGCCAACAAGGTCGACGACGGACGCACCGAGTCCGAGGTCGCCGCACTGTGGTCGCTGGGTCTGGGGGAGCCGTTGTCGGTTTCCGCGACTCACGGCCGCGGTACCGGTGATCTGCTGGACCGTGTGCTCGAGGCCTTGCCCGAGACGCCGCGTGAGGGCATCCCCGGTGGGGGACCCAGGCGTGTCGCTCTGGTCGGCAAGCCGAACGTGGGCAAGTCGTCGCTGATCAACAAGCTCTCGGGTGACGAGCGCTCGGTGGTGCACGATGTTGCCGGAACCACTGTCGATCCTGTCGACTCGTTGGTCGAATTGGGCGGCAAGACATGGCGATTCGTCGATACCGCCGGACTGCGCAAGCGAGTCAGCCATGCCAGTGGTGCCGAGTTCTATGCGTCACTGCGGACGAAGTCTGCTATCGAGGCCGCCGAGGTCGCGATTCTCCTTCTCGATGCCTCCGAGGTGATCTCGGAGCAGGACATGCGCGTGCTCAGCATGGTCGCCGATGCCGGCCGCGCGTTGGTGTTGGCGTTCAACAAGTGGGACCTGGTGGACGACGATCGTCGTCAGCAGCTCGAAAAGGAGATCGACCGCGATCTCGCCCGGGTGCCGTGGGCGCAGCGAGTGAACATCTCGGCGCAGACGGGCCGAGCGGTGCAGAAGCTCGTGCCTGCGCTCGAGACTGCTCTGGAGTCGTGGGACAAGCGTGTGCCCACCGGCAGGTTGAATACCTGGCTCAAGGAGGTCGTGGCGGCCACTCCGCCGCCGATGCGTGGCGGACGTCTTCCGCGCATCATGTTCGCGACGCAGGCCAGCACCCGGCCGCCGACGTTCGTGCTGTTCACCACCGGCTTCCTCGAGGCCGGCTACCGCCGATTCATCGAGCGGCGTCTGCGTGAGGAGTTCAACTTCGACGGCAGCCCCGTGCGCGTCTCGGTACGAATCCGCGAGAAGCGGGAACGGCCAGGCAAGGGCAACAACCGCTGATGTAGCCCGACCCCGCCCCTGAGCAGGCGATTTCCTCTCAGGGGTAGGGCTGGGGTAATCTCAGCAAGCGCCTTTCGAGGCGCGGCGGGCTGTGGCGCAGCTTGGTAGCGCACTTGACTGGGGGTCAAGTGGTCGCAGGTTCAAATCCTGTCAGCCCGACACATTGCAGTTCAAAGGCGGTTCCGAAGAAATTTGGGGCCGCTTTTTTCGTCTGAGCGTCGCGTGACTGTCACCGGTCTGTCCAGGTGATGGTCTCGAACTCGTGGATATGAACTTGCCGGGGCGTAGCGACGCGTCAAGCGCAAACTTCGAAGAATTCTGCTGTCGGTGCCTGTGCGACTCTGCACGGCATGGCGATGTGCATGGCGTGCGATCTGGAGATGCTCGATTCGGTGGGTTGTACTCGGCGGCCCAGTCGAATACGGAACGGGAGGAGCAAGTGTCACGACTGCCGCACCCCACCGGGAGCGCTTCATCACCCTGGGTGTGACGGCGAGCGGTGCCGGTGTGGCCAGATGCTCTCATGCGGCAGCGGGTGCGCAGTGGATGAGTGCGAACGTGAAGACGGCCACGACTACGTCGACGCGAGCTGCAGGTGGTGCAACGAACCGTTCGGACAGCTCCGCGTGGTGGACAGCCGATGACCCTGCGACCGAGAAGCTACGAATATCAGCGGATGTCACCACTCCGGGGCTGCAAGAGGCACATCGTATTGCTTATGGGCTTTCGCGATTCAACGTGCGACTCGCGGGTGTAGAACTGAAGCATGACCGAGCGGTGATGTTTCGATGCGAGGGTTTGTCATGCGGAACGTCCGCTACGCGTCGACCATGCCCTGAGGTAGCGCGCGGAAACGACACCTGCGACTCGAAGGAACACGATGTCCGAACTGGCACAGACCCGCCCAGGAATCGACGTACCCGCTCCGCCCGTTTTCGAGTCGGTCGACGACGAACGGCAGCACCGAAAGCAACGACTGGCGGCCGCTTTCCGGCTCTTCAGTCAGTGCGGATTCGACGAAGGGGTGGCGGGGCATATCACCGCTCGTGACCCAGAGAAGACAGACCACTTCTGGGTCAACCCCTTCGGTATGCATTTCAGCATGATCAAATCGAGCGATCTGATCCTGGTCGATCACGAGGGTCAGATCGTCGAAGGCAATCGTCCGGTGAACCGTGCGGCGTTCGTCATCCACTCCCAGGTGCACGCGGCTCGACCGGACGTGGTTGCGGCCGCTCACGCACATTCGTTGTACGGCAAAGCGCTGTCGAGTTTGCGGATGGGGCTGGCACCTCTGACTCAGGACGCCTGCGCGTTCTACGACGACCACGCCGTGTTCGACGACTACACGGGTGTCGTTGCAGAGTTGGAAGAGGGCAGGAGAATTGGTGCGGCGCTCGGTCAGCGCAAGGCGATTGTGCTGTCGAACCACGGTCTGCTCACGGTCGGTCGGACCGTGGACTCCGCGGCATGGTGGTTCATCACAATGGAGCGATCCAGTCAGGCACAGCTCATCGCCATGGCGGCGGGTGAACCGAAACCGTTGGATGACGTGACGGCGAAGCTGACGTACAACCAGGTGGGTCTCGAGTACGCGGGGTGGTTCCAGTTCCAGCCGATGTACGACCGAATCGTTGCGCAGCACCCGGAGCTGATGGACTGAACGACATCAGCGACGCGGTCTCCGTCCGAACAGCCGAAACCCCGCTCAGCGACGCGGCTTCCCGGCATCTGAAAACGGTTCTACTTCGATCGGCGGTTTTCTGTCTACTGTTTGCCATCGGGTGCCGAAGACACCGCCGAACATCGCGTGTCGGGTCGCAACGCGAGTTCGGTTCGCAGCGCTGCAATTTGGGAGGTCAGCTCCGCAACCTGGTGCTGCGTCGCCGCCTGGTTCGCGTCGTCCTGTTCGGCCACCTTTTGGACGAGCCAGGACGCCAAGGTGGCTGTGACGACACCGAGCAAGGCGATGCCTGCCACCATCAGTCCGACGGCGATGAAGCGGCCCGTCGCTGTGGTGGGCGAGTAGTCCCCGTAGCCGACTGTCGTGACCGTCGCGGTTGCCCACCACAAGGCGTCGGGGAACGTCTTGATACTCCCGCCCGGTGCTGCGCGTTCGGCGTCGAACATCGCGAGTGACGCAACAAAAACCAGCACTGCGGTTCCGGCGACGGCGTAAGTCACTACCCGCCCACGGAGCGCGCCGCCGATGGAGCGTTGCAGCAAACTGACCAAGGTGAGAAGCCGAAGCAGTCTCAGTGGGCGCAGCATCGGCAGCGCCACAATTGCGAGTTCGTGCAGATGCCGAACGAACCAGCGCGCCCGTTGATCGGCAAGGGCCAGTCGTACCAGGTAGTCGATCCCGAACAAGGCCCAGATCGCGAGGATTGCGTACTCGGCGACGCGTGCGGCCGTGCCGGTCGGTTGACTCAGCACGGTCCAGGTGTAGATCGCCAGGAACGTCAGAGCCGATCCGGCGAGCGGCCATTCGGTTGCTCGCTCCCATTGCCGATAGTTCATGGGCTCGGACTGTACTGCGGGACCGCGGGGCCTGGCCTGACCCATTTCAATGCGCGGCCTAGATTGCGCCGGGCGGTCGGTAGGTCGAATGAATGAATGTCGAGCGAGGACGACTCACATTGCCACGCGGTGCATAGGGTGAGCAGTCGGAGTCCGATTTGTCCGACAGGAGCGTGTCCGCGTGAGTTCACCCATTCTCGTCAAGGGCCAGAACATTTCTCTGCCGGACGACGTGACCGAACTGGATGTCATCGTGTCCTGGGTAGACCCGGAGCGAGATCTCGATGCGTCTGCATTGCTGGTGAATTCGAGCGGGCACGTTCGGTCCGATGCAGACTTCGTCTTCTACAACCAGCCGGAGTCCGCGGACGCGTCCGTTCGTTACCGCGGGAGCAGTAGCACCGACGAAGGCAAACAGGAACGAGTGTCGATCCATCTCGATTCTCTCGCAGCAGAAGTCGACAAGGTGGTCATCGCGGGTAGCTCCGATGATGTTCCGTTGGGTGAATTCGGGAAACTGTCGATGCAGGTGCGGGATCAAACCGGTTCGGTGCTCGGGGAGTTCCTCACCGCCGATGCGTCCTCGGAACGAGCGTTGGTGTTCGGGGAGGTCTACCGGAGAAACGGCGCGTGGAAATTACGCGCGGTCGGGCAGGGCTGGGAATCCGGGTTGGGTGGTTTGGCGCAGGACTTCGGCGTCGACGTCGACGACACCGAGCCGGAAGCGGCAGCGAACGATGTGGTCGTTGTCGAGGTCGCTGACTCGCGTGTGCAGGCAGTCGACACGACCGGTGAGATCGTCGACGTCTCGGTTGTCGACGTCGAACCGCCGAAACGCGGGGTACGCACCAAGAAGCCGGTTGCCAAAAAGGTCACGCCGCCGCAGTTCACCTTGGCAGGGGGAGAAGGCTGGCAGACGGCTCGCCTGTTCTCCGTTGCCGGTGTCGGATCCGGTGAGGAGCAGGAGAAGAGGGCCACCTCGGCACTGATCGCGACGATGCAGGCGGTTCGTCCGTTCGCTCGCGCAATCTGCGCACATGCCGGCGCGCCGTCCGGTCCCTTCGAGGGCTACCTCGAAGTGCAGTTCGCCAAGGGCGAGGGCAAGGTCATCCCCGACGGTGTGTTTCGGGTATCGCGCGCGGGTCAAGTGTGGACCGCGTTGCTGGAAGTGAAGACCGGCACCGGCAAGCTACAGAAGGAGCAGCTCGAGAACTACCTCGACGTCGCGAAACGTCACAGGTACGAGACCGTGCTGAGTTTGTCCAACGACATACCGGCCTCCGCCGGTGAGCTCCCGATCCAGGTGAACAAGACCAAGCTGAACAAGGTATCGCTGCGGCATATCTCGTGGTCCGAGGTCATTCACGAGGCCCGAATGTTGTTGTCGCACGGCGACCTTGCAGATTCATTGCAGGTGTGGATTCTGAGCGAATTCGTCCGGTATCTGACGCATCCGAAGTCCGGCGCGACGGAGTTCGTCGATATGGGTCGCCACTGGGTTGCTGTTCGCGACTCCGTCACCGCCGGAACCCTCCGCTCCAGTGATGTAAAGGCCTTGTCGGTGGCGAACACGTGGGCGTCGCTGTCCAGGCACCTGGCGTTGCGGATGACTGCCGATCTCGGCGTTCCGGTGAAGCATCACCTTCCGAGGAAGTTCAGCGGAGATCCCCAGGCACGCAACGAGTACATCGTCGAGCAGCTCGTTTCCTCCGGGTGCCTCTCGGCCACGTTGCGGATTCCGGATGCCGCCGGAGATGTCACTGTCGAAGCGGACCTGCGTACCAACAAGATCCAGTGCAGCACCGCTATCGACGCACCGACCGACGGGACCGCGCTCCGACGAGCAGCATGGCTGCTCAAGCAATTGAAGAACGCTCCCGCCGACATCCTGGTCGAAGCCGTGTTCTCAGACCCAGGCGAAATATCCTGCGAGAACTTGGCGACCGTGCGAGCGGATACCAAATCGTTGACCGCAGGCCGGATCAGCGAACTGCAGTACTTCACGCTGACGTCACCGACCAAGATGGGTAGCAAGCGCTCCGGATCTGCGGCCAGCTTCATCGGTAGCGTGACCGACGGTCTCGACGCCTTCTACCGCGACGTCGTGCAACCTCTGAAGCCATGGGTCCCGTCGGCCCCGGAGTCGTCGTCCACTGACAACGCGGACGACTGAGCGCCCGGCTGCACGAGTAGCCCACGGCGTCTCCATGAATCCGGGCCCGCAGTGAAATTCAGTCGAGGATTGCTGTTGCCTCGACCTCCACGAGTACGTCCGGTTCGAAGAGGTAGTCGACTCCGATGAGCGAGGCGGGCGGCATGGGAGTCGGAAGTCCGATCTCGACGGCCACCTGTTCGACACCTGCCATGAACTCGGCGATCTTCTCCGGTGCCCAATGGGTGACATTGAACGTCAACCGCACCACGTCGCTGAATGTCGCGCCCGCACCTGCCAATCCGATGGCGGTGTTTCTCAGCGCCTGTGCAACCTGACCCGCAAGGTCGCCAGGGGCCACCGGGGCACCGTCGACGAGGCGTGCGATCTGGCCGCTGACGTGTACGTGGCGCGTTCCGGTACCTACGGCGACATGGTGGTACGGCACGTGCTGAGTCATGCCCTCCGGACTGGAATAGATGACGGACATCGACTTCTCCTCGGTGGTTGCGGCTAGGTATAACATTGATACCTGGTACACGAAAGTCACTTCAAGGAGACGTGGTTTCATGACCGATACCTCGGCCGCGCAGGACGAACTCACCATCAGCGCACCCCACCGCGAGCTGCTCGATCAGGTACTCGACAAATGGTCGCTGGCCGTACTCAACGAGCTCTGCGAACAACCTTCCCGCTTCAACGAACTGCGTCGCGCGATCCCGAACGTGACACAGAAATCGCTCACCGCGACATTGCGCAAACTCGAACGAAACGGAATTGTCGAAAGGGTCCTGCTCAGTTCGCGTCCCGTCGCCGTCGAGTACCGAATCACGCGACTGGGGAAGACGCTTCGGACGCCGATCGATGTCATCTTGCAGTGGGCCAACGACCATATGCCGGAGATCGAACGAGCTCGCGCGGACTTCGACCTTCTCTGACGACGGTCCGAGTCGGCAACTAGAGACTCGGTGTGACCCGAACGGCAGATGACCGACGAGCGACGATGCGGTTGAAGGTGCCGAACTCTGGGCACAGAGAAGATATGACAGATAACGCAAAGCTGACAGTGGAACGCACCATCGAGGCACCCGTCGACGCTGTTTTCGACGTCCTGTCCAATCCCGAGCGGCATCAGGCGCTCGATGGATCGGGCTTCGTACGCAGCGTGGACCACGCCGACCGGATTCAGAAGGTCGGCGAGAAGTTCACGATGAACATGCAGGGCGATCACATGGGCGGCGAGTACCAGACCGACAACCACGTGACCGGCTACATCAAGGACAAGCTGGTCGCATGGAAGACGGCACCCGCAGGCAACGAGCCTCCCGGATGGGAGTGGCTGTGGGAGCTCGAATCTCAGGGCCCCAACGAGACGCTGGTGCGCCACACCTACGACTGGTCCAAGGTCACGGACAAGAAGTTGCTCCAGCAGATCAAGTTTCCGCTGGTCACCGAGGATCAGTTGAACGACACACTCGCTCGACTGGCAGTCGAAGCGACGTCCTGAGTTCAGGCCGCAGGTTTCAGGTCAGCCGAAGAACGCTGTGGTGTCGACAGTCTCGATCGGCATCCAGCGTCGAGGAAAGTCCGCCGGCCCAGATGTAGCCGACAGGTCGACTCCACGGACGGCCAATGCCGACGTCGGCATCTGATCGACGATCAGACCGATGGCATAGGTAGCGGCTCACGTGGAGGCACGGATCGATTCTTCCGGAGCAGGTGCAGGACGTTTCGGTGGCGTCGGGGACCGGCGACAGTTTGCTCGCTGTCAGTTCGGCGTGGACCTCGTCGGGGAGGTCACCGCTGGTTGCACCCCCGCGCGCGTGGCGGGCAAGAATGCGCAGCACCGACTTCCGTTCCGTCGCCGAATATCGGGGGAGTGAGAGCACAGCCGTCTCGCTCTTCTTGCCCGCGGACACGACGCATCGAAACTCGCCTACCTTGTTGTGATCCACGGCAACTGCATCGTTGCGTACCAGGCTGCGTGCCCGCGGGAGCATCGGGTTCGGCCGGGTGACGGCGATGGGTTCCACTCGCCGGATCCAGTCCTTCCCCCACGGCGTCGACCCGAATGCTGCGGGCTGCGGTGTGGTGGCCATCAGCGCGACACCGCCCTCAGCGACAGCGTCTCGCGCAACGTCGAGTCGTCGAGCGCCGCCAGAGCCGACTCGTTGTTGCTCTCGGTCAAACCAGCGATCGCCTTCTTGCGGGTATGGAGTGATGCGATGTGCTCCTCCAGTGTTCCCTCCGTCGTGAGTGCCATGACCGTTACCTGTGACTTCTGTCCGATTCGGTGCACCCGGTCGGTAGCTTGCGCCTCGACCGCGGGGTTCCACCATCGGTCGTAGTGAATTACTGTGCTGGCGCGGGTGAGATTGAGGCCGTACCCCGCCGCCCTCAGACTGAGAATCATGACGGGTGATCGGTCGCTGTTCTGGAATCGGTCGACCATCTTGTCGCGCTTGTCCACGTCGAGCCCGCCGTGGAAGAACGGAATCGGGGCTCCGATGAGGCCTTCGAGATGCTCCGCCAGGATTTCCCCGGTCCGGCGGTACTGAGTGAACACGAGCGCAGCTCGCGAGGATTCGGCGATTTCCTCGACGATGTCGGTGAGCCTGTCGAGTTTGCCGGACCGATCAGCAAGCCGCGCCAAGTCTCCGTTGACGAGGCTGGGTGATTACAGATCAACTTGAGCCGGGTGAGTAGCGCCAGCACTGCTGTTCCTCGTCCGCGGTCGGTGCCGAAACCGGTATCGAATGCTTCCTCCACGGCCGAGTTGTACAGCAGTGCTTGCTCATTCGAGATCGGACACAGAACATCGATGTGGTTCTTCGGCGGCAGATCTGTTGCAACCTCGGCCTTCGTCCGGCGAAGAACGACCGGCGCGATCGCGTTCGACAGTTGTGCGAGTGCGGCCGCCGATCCTCCCTGCTCGATGGGTGCCGAGAATCGTCGGGTGAACCGAGCTCGTGTTCCGAGCAAACCTGGATTGGTGAGATCGATCAAGGCCCAGAGTTCGTCCATGCGGTTCTCGACGGGAGTGCCGGTCAAGGCGATGCGTGTGGTCGAATTCAGCCGACGCGCTGCGCGAGCAATCTTGGTCCGGGAGTTCTTCATGACGTGCGCTTCATCGAAGAACACTGTGCTCCAGGATATTTCGGTCAATCGGTCTGTGTCGGTGCGCAGGGTGGGGTACCCGGTGACTGTCACCGAGCCCGCGGCGGCGCATTGCTCGAGGGTGCGAGACGGTCCGCGGTACACGTTGACGACCAATTCGCCGTCGGAGAAGTTCTCGATTTCTCGTCTCCAGTTGCTGATCAACGACGTCGGGCAAACGACAAGGTAGCTGCCCTCGCCTCGCCGTGCTCCGACGATCATGTGCGCAATGGCCTGGAGCGTTTTGCCCAGCCCCATCTCGTCGGCGAGGATTCCGCCGCCTCCGACCTCGTGAACGGTCGGCATCCAGGCGGCACCGTGCACTTGATAGGGCCTGGGCGTGAAGGCCGAGGCACGTTCGAGCAGATGGTTCTGCAGGAACGGGCTGGCGCGGAGTGCGTCAGCGGCACCGTGTGCCGTCGACAGGCTCGACCCGCCTGCGTTGGGAACCGCGTGCGCCGCAGGCGGGAGTGCATCGACGAGCGCTGGCGGAAGTCCGCTCACGTCGGGATTGTGCTCGACGTGGTTCAGGATCGCCAACCATCCGCGTGCCGATCGACCTACCGCAGAGCTGGTTGCGGTTCGGAGCTCGCCGAGGTTCGCTGCCACGAGTCGCGCGCGCACAGTGCGCACGGCAACGGTTCCGTCCGCGCCGGGAATCGCAAGCTCGACGGGAGTGGTCTCACCTACAGGCGTCGCCCCCGGTGTGCTGTGCCAGACGGCGAAACAATGACGGTGCGGCAGATAGGTAACGTGCGGAGCTGGGTCTGTGTCGGCGGTCGAAAGCATGCACTCTCCGGCGAAGTTCGCTGCCTCGGCTGGGTCCGAAGCTGCCAACACCGTACGCCGTCCGGTGGCATTGTGCCGCATCCGGAATCAGCTTGACTTTTCCGAAAATTACTGTCCTACAGTGCCATCGAGAATGATTCACGCGATGGACCGGTTCAGGATTGCTCGCGAGAACACCACCATGTCGTGCGGCCGCCCACCGTACCGCGAGTCATCGGCGCACCACAGCGAGGGCACGCCGCGTCCGCTTTTCGGAACGGAATGATCTCCCCGGTGTGTACCCCACCCTTCTTTATCGCTGATCGGATCGCGCGGCGCAGAACAACGCGCAGTTCGTCGAGCTCCTCCGTCGTGAGCGTCTTGGCTCGCCTGGACGGGGATTGCCCGCTCTGCCAGAGCACCTCGTCGGCCAGTAGATTGCCCACTCCCGCTATCGCGGCTTGGTCTAGCAGTCGTGCTTGAGAGGTGCACCGCTGGAACCGATTCGGTGGCGGAAGTCGTCGCGACCGATCTCCGCGGCGTCCGGACCGAGAGCGTCGATGTCGGGTTCGAGTCGAACCCGGCCGAGGCGGCGCTTGTCGAACAGTCGGAGCTGCCCCCCGTCGTCGAACGTCATGGAGAAGCGCGTCCACTCCGGCTTGTCGGTCGGGCGCTCACCGACATGAGGATCGCCACCTCCGTACTGCGAGGTGCGCTCACCGTCGGGAGCGGTGACGATGACGCGTCCACCCATGCCGAGGTGAATGCCCAACGTCGGGCCGCTCGAGCCGTCGGCCGTGACGGTTTCGCACCACATCGCCTTGCCGCGTCGACGCGCCTCGGTGAGTTTCCCGCCCGTCAGCACGGGCAATATCGCCTGGCATGTGCGGTCGGCACTCGAACGTGTCGGTGTCGTCGATGTCGACGATGACGCGACCTAGAGCCTTTTCGACGACCTGTCGGGCGTTTTCCACTTCGGGTAGTTCCGGCATTCATCCGGTGTACCCGATTCGTGGGCACTATACGCGGGTGCGGTCAACGGTCGTTCGACGCGTTAATGTCACCTTCGGGCATCAGTGGACCCAGTTCGGCGTCGAGCACCTTCTGCACGACGCGCATCGCCGCCAGCGCAGCAGGCGCACCGCAGTACCCCGCTGTATGGACGACGGTTTCGGCGATCTCGGTTCGGGTGAGGCCGTTGCGGAGAGCTCCACGCACGTGTCCTGCGAGTTCCTCGTGGGCGCGCAACGCGATGAGGATTCCGAGGTTGAGCAGGCTCCGGCTGCGGTGATCGAGACCGGGACGCGTCCACACGCCGCCCCACACGGTGTCGGTGACGAAGTCTTGCAGTGCAGCGGAGTCAGTGCTGGAGGCATTGGCGAACGCTTTGTCGACGTACTCTTCGCCCATCACGTTCCGACGGACCTCGAGTCCGTCCTCGAAGCGCGGTCCCCTGTTCCTATTGGCCGCCTCGTCGTCGATCATGGTGTTCCCTCTCCGTCGTCTGCGTCGTCGACAGATCATGGCAGGGGGTTTCAGTGGAGCAGAAGGCGGAGGGGAACTCGGCTACGGTTCGATCTGTTCGGTGTTCGTGCGTGGATCACCGTGATCGGGTGGGGCGATCCCACTTTCGCGTGGCGAGCCATGTAGGCCGATCCTCCGACAGCACTGTCGATTCCGTGGAAACGACCGCGCCGCATGCGCGAGCGAAGTATGCGCGCGATGACAACGAAGACACCCAGAACGACGGCGAACCCGGCGATTACGGCAACCAGCGCCAACGCTGTGTCCATAGCAGTCTCCGATCCTCACCGTCGTAAACCCGACCGGTCGCTATCGATTATCGGGCATGGGAGCGACTCCGGGGGACGAAACCAGGACACACGGTGTCGGTCGATCTGCTCAGCGCGGAGAAACCGGCCCACCGTCACGGTCGTCGCGCGAAGTCTGTATGTCGTCGGAGGCTTGTTCTGCGCGCGTTGCTTCGAGAAACAGCTGAAGAAAGGAAGAATGCGCGCCTCGTTCTTGCGCCGTACTTCCCTCTCGGGGGTCTTCCGATGCCCTCGACATAGCGATTCGCTCTCCTCCCGTGTCCGCGAACAACAGTCTCAGATTCTGAATAGTTAAGCAACTGAGACAGTAAGTGCAATCCGTGGCACGAAAGAAGGAGGTGGCGATCGAGCAACTTCGAGAGGTGTCCGTGGGCGGCGAGGGTGCCCAGAAGCTGCAGCGCAAGGAGAGCTTCGTCGTCGAGATGGGGGTCCGGTCGCGGTGCAACTCGCGCTCGTCGGCATCGAGAGTGGCCGGAGCGTGCATCGCGGCCGAGCCTTCGAATGAAGGTTACGTTCCAGCGGCGGTAGGCGGTTCGATCAGCATTCTCTTGATCACCTTGCCGGTCGCGGTTCGGGGCAGTTCGTCGAGGAACGTGATGTCGCGTGGAACGCAGAAGCGGCTCAACCGATTTCGGATGTAGGCGCGCACCATGTCCGCGTCGAGGCCTGCCGATCCGCGGCCGACGACGAAGGCGGCCAAACGCTGCCCGTATTCAGGGTCGGGCACACCGACGACCGCGACCTCGCCGACCTGAGGAAGATTGGCGATGGCATCCTCGACGGGGCCGGGAAAGACGTTCTCGCCTCCCGAGATGATCATCTCGTCGTCCCTGCCACAGACGAACAGCCGTCCGTTGCAGTCGATGTACCCGAGATCGCCGGTGTCCATCAGGGCAGCTCCGCGGGCGGACGCCGTCGACGGCGGTTCGGCGTTTGTGTAGCCGTCGAACAACATGTCGTTGCCGACGAATATTCGGCCGAGGGTTCCGACCGGAACGGCAGTACCGTTCGCGTCGAGCACGGCGACCGTCGTACCCAGGGGAGGGCGGCCGGCGGTGGCGGGGGCTGCGCGCAGGTCTTCGGGGGTCGCGATCGTGGCCCACGAGACCTCGGTGGAACCGTAGAAGTTGTAGAGGACGTCACCGAAGACATCCATGAAACGGCTGACGGTCGATCCGGTCAATGCCGACCCACTGCACGCGACGACCCGCAGGCTCGAGGTGTCGTAACGTGCTCGAACCTCGTCGGGCAGGTCGAGTATCCGCTGCAGCATGATCGGAACCGCGATCAACGAGGTACATCTGCGCGCCTCGATCGCGCGCAGACAGTCCTCTGGATCGAATCGATCCTGGAGAACCACCGTGGCGCGCAACGGAGTGCTGATCTGCAGTGCCGCCAGCCCCCAGCTGTGGAACATCGGTGCCGCGATCAACATCCTCTCGTTCATCCGAAGAGGCATGCGCGACAGCATGGCTGCCACTGTTCCGAAGCCCTTCGGCGTGGGACGAACCGCACCTTTGGGTGACCCGCTGGTTCCGGAGGTCAGCACGACCACCGACCCAGGGCGATCCGGCCTCGCGAACGTGACGGACGGTGCTGCGACGAAGTGTTCGAGGGTGCGCCGACGCGGAACGGCGGTATGGGACGACAGGCTCACACGGGTGACGTTCTCGGGCAGGTAGCGCACCATCGAGTCGAACTCGTCGTCGACGAACAGCATTCGGAGCTGGTGGCGGGCGGCGATCGTCTCGATCTGGCGGGCAGCGAGACCGGTGTTGAGAAGGACCACCTCGACTCCGAGCATGCCGCACGCGACGGTGCACTCGATCATCGCCGAGTGGTTGCGGGCCAGAATTCCGACGGTGCTTCCCGGACTGATTCCGGACGCGTCGAGACCTGCCGCGATACGGTGCGATCGGTGGTGGATCTCTGCGAAGGTCCGTGTACCTCGGTCGTCGATCAAGGCGATCTCGTTCGGGGACTTCGCTGCAGCGGCTGCGAAACCACCGCCCAGAGTGAAGCCCCACTTCGCCAGTGAGTTCAGCTGCCTGTACGCACGGTCGGGACGTGCAGCACGAATGACGCCGGTTCCCACCATCGTCTTCATGATCGCCAGCGGTAGCGACCGCGAATCCCCGGTGTTGGTCACGATCGACGTCGAGGTGCCGGACAGGGAGTTCTCCAGTCGGCGCAGACCGCCCATGACCCAATCGACGACGGCGCGGTTGTGCTCGGGTTGGGGTGAGTAGGACCCGCCGAGCCCCGCTCTGAACACGGTGACATCGATCTTCGTCTCGCCGGCCGAGCGCGCAGTGAGGGTGAATCTCACGAATCCGCCGGACTCGACATGCTCGATGGTGATGATCGGCCGGTTTCGTCTGTTCACCACCAGGTCGAGGGCGTGCTCGACACCGTTGACTCCGCACAGGTAGCCGGCCGTGGATTCACGGAGCATGCAGTGGTCGAGCCCGGGGAAGTAGCGCGGGAACAACTCGACCGCGCTCAAGACTCCGCACACCTGCTCGATGTCGTGTGCGAAGACCGTGCTGCAGTCGATGACGTCCGAGACCATGCCCCACCCCCCGTACCTTGCCGAGTCGACAGCAACGCCGACACAGTACCGACCAGGGGATGGCGGCGCGCACCTGGAACGGGTCATCCGCCTGGATGAAGTCGTCATCGTAAACCCGGGGCACGGTTGTGTGCACGAAATCGGCCGAAGTCGGTCTCGAATTGCTGATTTCTTCTGTGGTGAGCGTCAGAACTGAATGCCGAGCGACCACGCGAAGACGGTGTACGCGGCGATGGTGATCAGTGAGATGGCGATCAGATTGAGCCAGAAGCCGCCTCGCATCATCTGGCCGATCGTGATGTAGCCACTGGCGTAGGACACCGCGTTCGGCGGAGTCGCCACGGGCAACATGAACGCGCAGGTGGCCGCAAGCGCTACGGGGACGGTCAGGACCAGAATGTCGATGTTCATGCCCATCGCGACGCCACCTGCGACCGGAAGGAACGTCGCCGCCGTCGCGGTATTGCTGGTGATTTCGGTCAGGAAGATGATCGCGGCCGTGGCGACGACGACCAACATGACCACCGGAATGGTGTCGAGGCCACCTGCAACGCTCCCGATCCACTCCGTCAGGCCACTGGACTCGAACTGGGCCGACAGGGCGAGCCCACCGCCGAACAGCAGCAACACGCCCCAGGGCAGCTTGACGGCGGTCTCCCAGTCGATCAGGCGGACGCCCTTCTTGCTTCCGCTGGGCAGCAGGAACAGCAGCAGTGCTGCTGTCATGGCGATCCCGGTGTCGGAGATCGGGGCATCGTCGAAGATCAGCGGAACACCCACCCACGACACGGCCGCCAGGCAGAAGATGATCGCGACCCGGATCTCACCCTGCGACATCCTGCCCAGGGCGTCGAGTTCACCTCTGATCAGCTGTTTGCCACCGGGGATGTCGTCGATCTCCGGCTTGAACATCACGTGGGTCAACAGGAACCAGGCGATCACGAGCAGGATCACGGCGAGCGGAACGCCGGCGATCATCCACTGGAGGAACCCGATCGTGATTCCTTGCCCCTCCAGGTAACCCACCAGCAGGGTGTTGGGTGGAGTGCCGATGATGGTTCCGAGCGAGCCGATCGACGCCGCATAGGCGATGCCGAGCATCAGCGCGGTGCCGAAGTTGCTCTTGATGATGGCCTGAGTGATGTTCTCGGCGTCTGCGGTCGTTTCACCGTCGGAGCCGGGAACAGCTCCGGCCTTCTTGCCGATGTCGAGTACCAGGACGAGGACCGAGACTCCGATGGGAATCATCATCACGGCGGTGGCGGTGTTCGAAACCCACATCGACAGAAAGCCTGTCGCAATCATGAACCCGGCGATCACCATCGTGGGCTTCGTGCCCATGGCGTTGACCGTCAGCAGCGCGATGCGGCGATGCAGATTCCACCGTTGCATGGCCAGTGCCAACAGGAATCCGCCCATGAACAGAAAGATGATGCTGTTGCCGTACGAAGCACCGACATCGTTGACGGCGACATCGGAATCGAAGACCGGAAAGATGACGAGGGGCAGCAGCGCGGTCGCTGGGATGGGCACCGCCTCCGTCATCCACCAGATGCCCATCAATACCGCGGTGCCTGCGGTCAGCCGCGCTGGATGCGCGACGTCGTCGGGGAGAACCAGGTACACGAGAATTGCCAACAGGATTCCTGCGCCGAGCCCGACCCATTGACGTTTGCGGCGCCCGGGTTGAACTTCCTCTTCGCGTTCTCCGGCCGATCTCTGATCCACTTCGTCGAAGTCGTGGCCTTCGGATGAGCGCCCGGCCTTCTCCTCGTCGCCGACCTGCGTCATGGAACCTCCTCGGTGTGGACGTTTCATCACCCTAACGCGCGAATTGTCCAGAAGGTCCGAATCGAACAGCGTCGACGCCTGCGTCGCCTACCGGGCGATGTCGGGCTTGTTCGCGGCCAAATCGTTGTCGAGCACCGGATCCCACACGTCGCCGGGTAGGTCGCCCGGTAGATAGCTGTTGCCGCGTCCGACGAATTTGTCGTCGCGACCTTCGCGCCGCATTGCCTCGAAGTCCGCCAGCGCGCCGAAGGCCCATTTGCCCAACAGCGCAATGGCTACCAGGTTCACGGTTGCCATCGCAGCCATGGCGACGTCCGCCAGCGCCCACACCGTCGTCAGCGCGGACAAGGAGCCGAAGCCGATGGCCGCAAGGACGATGGTGCGCAACAGGTTCAGCAATTTGCCCTCGACTCCGAGGAAGTTGAGGTTGATCTCGGCGTACGAATAGTTGCGAGGATCGAAGAGAACGCGAACGTGAAGATCAACAGTGTCATCGGAATCGCCGTCCAGGTCCCCAACTGAGCGGAGATCGAGTCCTGAGTCAGAACCGCGCCCGCCACCCCGCTCGGGTTGCTGATGTCGTACACACCCGAGACCAGGATGATGAACGCTGTCGCACTGCAGATGACGATGGTGTCGAAGAAGACTCCGAGCGACTGGATCAGACCCTGCTTCACCGGATGGGACACCGTTGCGGTCGCAGCGGCGTTGGGTGCGCTGCCCATGCCCGCCTCGTTGGAGAACAAGCCGCGCTTGACGCCGTTGAGCATGGCGGCCAAGATTCCGCCCGTCGTCCCGCCGATCGCCTCGTTCAGGCCGAATGCGCTGGAGACGATCTGACCGAAGACCGTCGGGATCTCGCCGATGTTCATCGCCACGATCACCAGCGCGAGCAGTACATACACCAGCGCCATGACGGGGAGGAGGTATTCGGCCACCCGCGCGATTCGCCGGACGCCACCGAAGAGGATCGGAGCAGACAGCACCACCAGGAAGACCGCGATCCAGCCCGCATCGATGTTCATCGTGGACGAGAACGATTCGGTGATGGTGTTCGCCTGAACCATGTTGAACGCGAAGCCGAAAGCAAAGATCAGCAGGCACGCGAAGACGATTCCCCATCGACGCGAACCCAGACCCAATTGGATGTAGTAGGCGGGACCGCCCCGGAAGCTGCCGTCGGGATTGCGCACCTTGTACATCTGCGCCAGAGTCGCCTCGATGAACGCCGTCGCCATGCCGACCACTGCGACCAGCCACATCCAGAAGATTGCGCCCGGTCCGCCGAGAGTGATCGCGATGGCGACGCCGGCGATGTTTCCCGTACCCACTCGGGACGCCAGGCCGACACAGAAGGCCTGGAACGCCGAGATGCCGCCCTCGGCGTTCGACCGAGATCCGCCGATTGCCTTGAACATCGACGGAAGAAGTCGAACTTGAACGAATTTGGTGCGGACGGTGAAGTACAGTCCGACGCCGATCAACAAGTAGATGAGGAAGACGCTGTATAGACGATCTGCAAGAAAGTCGATTATCGAACTGACGGTATCCACGGTGCCATCCTGGAGTGCTCGGTGTGTGGGTGCGTCGACAGCACATTACTCGCAGATGGCCGAAAGTTTGCACCGAACAAAGACGCACGGGTGCAGTTCCGTGCGTGCTGTCAGTGCTCGGCAGGACCCCAGATCTCGCCGAACGGTATCGAACGCCCCAGAATGCGTTCTGCTGCACGGTGTCCCGACTTCAAGGCTGCGGTGACCGTTGCCGGGTCATCGGTCCAGGTCGCTTCACCGGCGAGGTGAAGTACATCGCCGATCGGAGTGGCCAGGTCGTCGTGATCTCGCGTACGTGAACCCACCGTCATGTACGAGTACGAACCGTAGGAGAACGGATCGTCCTGCCAGCGAGTGACATACACACGGTCCGGTGTAACGACACGGTCGCCGTACAGGCCACGCAGTGCTTCGAGAACCGAGTCCGCGATGCGTGCGTCCGACCAGTGCCGAGTCTGCTGCGCGCATGCGCCCGCTGCGAAAGTCAGAAGCGTCGGACGTCCCAGCGGCATGCTCACGTCATACCAGGAGTGCCACCAGTGCCCGGCTTCGCCCTGCTGCCGTACGGCATAGACATTCTCGTCCCAGAATTTGGTGGGGAACCTGAGGAACACCTTCTCGAACGCGTTCATCTCCAGTCGTTTCAGTGCGCCCGAAACAGGTTCCGGCAGTGGGGGTTCCACAGTGAATGCCGGCGACTTCAGTACTCCGATCGGCACCGTCACCACAGCGCGTTCTGCCGAGAACGTCCCGGCCCCGGTATCGACCAGCACTCCGTCTCGACCCCAACGGACCTGCGTCACCGCGTGTTCGAGTCGGATGTCGAGTCCCTCGGCCAGCCGAACGGCCAATTCGTCGTAACCGTCCGGGAACACGACTTCGTCGCCCTCGATGGCGTCGTCGTCCAAACCGTGCGCGTCGAGGAGATCCTTTCCTACCCCCAACTGTTCCTCGGCCCGATGTCCGAGGAACTCGCGAACTCGGGCGAGTCGGTCCTCGTTCCAATCCAATTGCGTCAGAGTAGCTTCCACCGCATCACCGAACGATGTTCCCGGGGACGACTTCGCGATCGTCGTGGCGAACAGTTCGTCGAAGTGGTGAACGTCGGCACCGAACTGTGCGGCTGCCTGCTCGCTCAACCTGGCCCCGGTGGGGGAGTAGTACGCGATGGGCCTGCCGTCCGGCTGGTAGCTACCGACGGTGAATTCGACGGTCCGCATTCCGAAAGCGTGCACGGCATCGGCGAGAGGGTTGTCGTCTGTTCCATGAATCCAGGACGCACCGACGTCGAGGGTGCTGTCGTCGGTGCGCATCGTCCAGACCCGACCGCCCACGCGATCTCTGGCCTCGAGAACGACGACGCGCCGACCGGCGCGATGTAGAAGTGTCGCAACGACCAAGCCGGAAATACCTGCTCCCACCACGAGGGTATCGACGTGTGTCACCGTCACTCCTGTCCGTCGACGGCCGTGGGGTCAGTTCCCTCGGCCGGAATTGCCGTTGCCACTGTTGCCGTTGTTGCCGTTCCCGTTGCCGTTTCCCGAGTTGCCGTTGCCGGAGTTTCCGTTTCCGTTTCCGTTCCCCGAATTGCCGTTGCTGTTACCCGGCGGTAGCGGGGCCGGCGCAGCGGGCTCGATCGGAACCGGATTCGCCGTGGGTACGGGAGCAGGTTCGGGCGGGTTCGAGAAGACCGGAATCGAACTCGCAGGTGCAGGTGTAGGGGTCGTGGCTGCCACTGTGGTCGACTCCACGAGTGTCGGAGTCGGTGTCGACGGCGACATGGGCTCGGGCTCGTCGCCCGTGCCGATTGCGATCCAGACGATCGCCGCTCCCAGCGAAACGAACAGAGTCGCTGCCGCCGGGATGATCCATGGTCGGCGCGCAGATTTCGCGTCGGTGGACGCTGGAACTGCCGGGTGCGCAACCATGTTCGTGGGCTCGACGGGCATAGCGGCGGTGCGGGGAAGAAGAGTCGCCCTGTGCGAGATCCCGCGCAATCGGTGGGCGACCGCAGCTGCGGTCGGTCGATCCTCCGGGCGTCTGGATGTCATCTCCGTCAACAGAGCGTGCCAGTCCGATCCGAGCCCCTCGGGGACGCTGGGATCGCGGTGCAGGCGCGCCACCGCTGCTGCCACGGCGCTTCCCTCGAATGCCATTGTGCCGGTGAGGCACTCGATGAGAACGAGCCCCAGTGTGTAGATGTCCGTCGGTGGGCCTGCCGAAGTGCCCGTCGCCTGCTCCGGGCTGAGGTAGTGCGCAGTACCGACCGTGGTGCCGTGTTCGGTGAGTCGTTCGGCGTCGACGATACGGGCGATGCCGAAATCGGCAAGTTTGGCGCACTGTCCCACACCGACGTCCGGCGCCTGCGCAACGAGGATGTTGGCGGGCTTGATGTCGCGATGCATCACACCCTGATCGTGAATGTAGGCGAGAGCCTCCGCCAGCTCGCATCCGATTCGCGCGACGTGGGCACCGTCCATTGTTCGGCCCTGGCGATACGCACTCAACGTCGGACCGTCGATCAGCTCCATCACCAGGTAAGGCACCGGCATCCCACTGGCATCGAGTGCAGTGCCCGCGTCGTACAGCGTCACCAGACCAGGGTGCGACAGCGACGCGAGAGTCCGAATTTCTGCATCGATGCGCTGGGCAGTGTCCGGCGGCTCGCCGTGGCGGAATATCTTCACCGCTACCGATCGGCCGAGAACGTGGTCGTCGGCGTGCACGACGTCGGCCATTCCGCCGCGCCCCAACACCGTGCCCAGTCGGTATCGACCCGCGAAGAGGTGGTCGTGAGGGGCACCGGGACGAGAGTCCGCTTCCACCATCGGTCACCGCCGTTCGTCGAGTCCTTGGAGCACCTTATAGCCAAAGAATCGACGCGCAGACCGCAGTCGGGTATCGACATCACGATGCGGTCGGGCATGATGATGCCCCGGGTGGGGACCGATCGAGCAGTATCGAGGGAGGTCCGCCCATGCACCGACGTTCGACGAGTGCCGAGATTTCGCCGATGTCGGTCGATATCACGTCGGTCTATCAGCCGATCGTCACGCTGGCCGGACGCGCCGTCGTGGGTTACGAAGCGTTGGTGCGGACCTGTGGAGACGGTGCCCCGATTCCGCCGCCGGAACTGCTGGGCGTGGCTCGGGAACAGGGCGTCACTGCCGATTTCGATTGGCGGTGCCGACTCAGCGCGCTGCGCGGTGCCGTCGACTCCGGCTATCCCGACCAGCTCGCACTGTTCGTCAATGCCGAACCCATCGCCCTCGATGCACCGCCTCCTCGGGACTACCTACCGACTCTCGCCGACGCGTCGCGGCTGTCCATCTTCGTCGAAATCACCGAGCGAGACCTGATGGGTGATCCGGCCGGTCTGCTGAGGGCGGCCGAGCACGCTCGAAACCTGGGGTGGCGAGTCGCCATCGACGATGTGGGGGCAGATTCGTCCAGCCTGGCGCTGATCCCACTGCTGCGTCCCGATGTGATCAAGCTGGACATGGCACTCGTACAGGGGCATTCGAGCAACGAGACCGCCGCGATCGTCGCTGCCGTCGCCGCTGAGGCCGAACGCACCGGTGCGCTGGTCCTGGCCGAGGGAATCGAAACCGAGCAACACGAGAGTTGTGCGCGAGCCATGGGCGCCGTTCTCGGTCAGGGATACCTCTACGGCGCACCGGACGCTCTCCCGGATTTCGGTGAGGTGCAGGGGCCGGTCCGTTCGCTCGAGCTGGATGGAACGGTGACCGTGCGTGCCCCCGTGGCGGTCACGCCGTACGGCCTCACTCATGCGCTCGGCGCTCGCAGGCACGCGGATTCGACTCTGCTCGACGCAATCGAGAACAGTTTGCTGCACAGTGCGTACGGCACCGGTTCCTCGACCGTCGTACTGGCGACGGTGAGCGCGTCCACCGGCCTGACGCCTGCGCGCGAAGCGATCTTCGAAGACCTTGCTGCACGTACCGCGCTGACGGCGGTCTTCGACTCCCATACCGCCCCGCCCGCCGCCGGCTTCCGGACCGTGGTCGTGGGCGCGGACGAACCGTTGGCGCTGGAACGTTCGATCGTGATCGTTGCTCCTATGTCGAGCGTGGCGCTCATCGCGGTAGAGCGAGGTACGGCCGAGGATGGCACCCCGATGTACGACTACCGCCTCACCTACGACCGCCATGTCGTACTGGATGCTGCAACAGTGCTTTTGAGGCGAATCCCGGCCAGATCTGCGGAGTGAGTCTCCGGCCTCGGTCAAGATCACGTAAATTATCGCGCGAAATTCGGTAAATCGCGTCCTCTGCCGTCCACGTGCTGTTCACTCGAAGCCATGAGCTCTCACCCCCTCGCAACCGATTTACTGGCCGCGGACGGAGGCACGATCAGCTCCATCGAGACGGCGATCAACAATGCCTTCGATCCGATCTCCGCTGCCGTGTCGAATGTCGTCTTCTTCACCGTGAATATCGGTGGAGCCGCCGTCCCGCTGATCGTCCTCTGGCTCATCGTCGGTGCCGTCGTCTTCACGGTGGCGTTCAAGTTCATCCAGGTCCGCGGAATCAAACGTGCGTTGATTCTCGTCAGCGGCAAGGAGGACGAGGCGGACGCGCCCGGTGAAGTCAGCCACTTCAGAGCGCTCACCGCCGCAGTGTCCGGAACCGTCGGGCTCGGCAACATCGCCGGTGTCGCCGTCGCAGTGACGCTCGGTGGACCGGGTGCCACCCTGTGGATGATCCTCGCCGGCTTGTTGGGCATGGCATCGAAGTTCGTCGAGTGCACACTCGGCGTGAAGTATCGCGACATCAACGAGGACGGCACCGTCTCCGGTGGGCCCATGAAGTACCTGACCAAGGGTCTCGCAGAGCGGGGACTTGCCAAGGTCGGCAAGGTCATGGCCGTCTTCTACGCCATCGTCATCACGTTCTTCGCCATCAGCGGCGGAAACATGTTCCAGGCCAATCAGACGTACGCGCAGGTCCGTTCGGTCACCGGCGGTGACGACGGGTTCCTCGGCTCCGACGGAGCCAAGGCCGTCTTCGGTATCGTCATCGCGCTGATCATCGGACTGGTCATCATCGGCGGCATGAAGTCGATCTCGGCGGTCACCGCCAAGCTCGTACCGTCCATGGCGCTGGTCTACATCGTCGCGTGCGGCGTCGTCATCGCCGTCAACTTCCGTTCGGTCCCGACGGCGTTCACCGCGATCTTCGAAGGTGCGTTCTCGCCCGAGGGTGTGGCCGGCGGTGTACTCGGCGTCATGATCATCGGATTCCAGCGCGCCGCGTTCTCGAACGAGGCCGGACTGGGTTCGGCTGCCATCGCGCACTCGGCCGTCAAGACCAGGCACCCGGTCACCGAGGGCTTCGTGGCCATGCTCGAACCCTTCATCGACACGGTCGTCATCTGTACCGCGACGGCACTGACCATCGTGATCGCCAATACCGTCACCTGGCAGGACCAGCGGGCGATCGTCGCCGAGACGGGCGAGCTTCCCGCCGGAGGTGTCACCCTCACGTCCGACGCGTTCGAGACCGTGCTGCCGTGGTTCCCGTACGTACTGACGGTTGCAGTCGCGCTGTTCGCGCTGTCCACTGCCATTACCTGGGCCTACTACGGGCTGCAGGCGTGGACGTCGCTGTTCGGACGCAGCCGCCTGTCGCGCAGCTTCTTCAACGTCATGTTCTGCGTGTTCACCGTCATCGGAACCGTGCTGTCGCTCGGTTCGGTGCTCGACTTCGCCGACGCGACCCTGTTCCTGCTGGCGCTGGTCAATATCACGGGCCTGTACTTGCTGTTGCCTGTGGTCAAGCGCGAGCTCTCCGAGTACCTGGCGATGCGCCGAGGCGAGCCGGACAAGGTCGACGCCGAGGTGTGACGGGTCGGTCGAACCGAATCGGCGAGACTGGGTGGTATCAGTCTCGTCGATATCGGTTATCACGTATATCTCTTTGACTGATGTTTCCTAGTGCCCGACAGTGGTGGTGGTCACATACACGCCACAACGAAAGTCGGCCTTCGTGGACATTTCAACAATTTCTCTGCCCAACTTCGCGGTCGGTACCGCTGAAACCGGCGGCAAGCCGCACGCCGTTCTACTGAAGAGCGGTCGGCTGCTGGATCTCGACTCAGTGGCCGATCGGCTCGGCCTCTCGGCACCGATCACAACCCGTGATCTGTTCGAGGTCTGGGATCGGGTACTGCCGGTTCTGCGTTCGTTCGACGATGCGGACGGACAATGGACCGACGCCTCCGATGCCACGGTGCATGCGCCCGTCGAACCCCGCCAGATTCTGCAGGCCGGAGCCAACTACCGCACTCACGTCATCGATCTCGCGGTCAAGCATGCCGACATCGCCGACGGCAGGACCGAGGACGAGGTTCGCGCCGAGACCGCGGCCATGATGGACAAGCGTGCGGCGGAGGGCGATCCGTATTTCTTCGTCGGGTTGCCCTCGGCGATCACCGGCCCGTACGACGAGGTCGTCCTGCCACCTGGTACTTCCAAGAACGACTGGGAGCTCGAACTCGTTGCCGTCGTGGGACGTTCGGGCTACCGCCTGGATCGATCCGAGGCGCTCGACGTGATCGCCGGCTATACGATCGCAAACGACCTGACCGCCCGTGAGTTGGTGTTCCGGCGCGACATGCCCGAAATCGGCACCGACTGGCTGCGGGCGAAGAACGCACCGGGCTTTCTGCCACTCGGTCCGTGGATCGTGCCGAAGGACGACGCGGGCGACGTCGCGCAGATGCGGCTGACCCTCGAACTCGACGGCACGACAATGCAGAACGAATCCACCCAGGACATGCTCTTCGACGTGGCCGCACTGGTCTCTGCCGTCTCACAGACGGTACGACTGCTGCCCGGCGACCTCGTTCTGACGGGCAGTCCGGCAGGCAACGGAATGCACTGGGGTCGGTTGCTGCGCGACGGCGACGTGATGACATCGACCATCACCGGTCTGGGCTACCAGCAGACACCGGTCGTGGGCACCGCGTCATGACATCGGTGTTGGTCATCGGAGCCGGAATCGCCGGGTCGGCAGTGAGCATCGCACTGGCTCGAGGCGGAGCGTCCGTGGACGTCGTCGAGGCCGCGCCACGGTCGAGCGCGAGCGGGTCCGGAATCACTTTGCAGGGCAACGCGTTGCGCGCATTGCGAGAGCTCGGGGTCTGGGACGAGGTTCGGGCATGCGGCTACGGATTCGACACTATCGGGATCCGTGCCCCCGACGCCCTCGGCACTGTCATCGTCGAGATGGACGACGCCCGCACCGGTGGACCGGATCTTCCTGCCGGAATGGGCATGGAACGACCCGTCCTCGCCGGAATCCTGCACGACGCTGCCGAACGCGCGGGAGCGAAGATTCGATTCGACACTGTCGCGGATGGATTGGTGCACAGCGAGACCGGTACATCGGTCACGTTCTCGGATGGCACCGAGAGCCACTACGACCTGGTGATCGGCGCGGACGGGGTGCGGTCGTGGACGCGTCGCACACTCGGGATCGAACTCGAGACCGAGCGCACCGGAATGGGTATCTGGCGTCTGGTCGGACCACGTCCGGCAAGCGTCGTCCGTACCGAGCTCTATTACGGCGGAGCAGCTTTCATCGCAGGCTACTGCCCGACCGGTGAGGACTCGCTGTACGCCTACATCGTCGAGGCCGCGCAGGACCACACGCACTCGACGGCAGAAGAACGACTCGCGGTGATGCAGAACCTGGCCTCGCAGTATCACGGGCCCTGGGACGAGATCCGGAAGCAACTGCGCGATTCCACGAAGATCAACTACACCTGGTTCGAGAGCCACGTCCTCGAAGGACGTTGGCATCGAGCCGCGTCGTGCTGATCGGCGATGCGGCACATTGCTGCCCACCCACCGTCGCTCAGGGCGGGGCACAAGCGCTCGAGGACGCGCTGGTGCTCGCCGAGATGGTGCTCGCCGCCGACACCGTCGACGACGCGGTTCTCGATGCCTTCGTCGCGCGTCGGCTACCCCGTGCGAGACAGGTGGTGGAGGCCTCACGGCAGATCTGTACCTGGATGCTCGAGTGCGATCCTCACGCCGACGTACCCGCAGTGATGGGGCAGGTGTCCGCACTCGTCACCGAGGTGCCTGATGCGTCCGATCATCGACGTCCACGCACATGCCATAGTGCCCGAGGTCGAGGCCGTGGTTGCGGGTCACCCTGGCCTGGCCGCGCAGCGCGCACTCGATGCGCTGCGCAACGGTTCCGAGTCGCAGCAGGTTTCGGGCCGGATGGTGGCGTCGAGAATTCCGCAGCTCACTTCGATCGATCGTCGGATGGCGGACATGGATGCCGCTGGAATCGACGTGCAGGTGGTGTCTCCCTCGCCCTCGCAGTATCACTACTGGGCCGATCGCGAACTGGCCGAAGTGGTGACGTCGAGTGCGAATCGCGGAATCGCCGCACTCGTCGCGGAGGAGCCCAGCCGATTGACCGGCCTTGGACTGATTGCTCTGCAACACCCGGATGCAGCCGTCTATGCGCTCGACGACGCTGTGCTCACCTGCGGGCTCGCCGGTGTGGAAATATCCTCGTTCGCACCGGGTGTGGAGCTGTCGGACGAACGTCTGGAGCCGTTCTGGAGCCGAGCAGCGCATCTGGGTGCAGTGGTCTTTCTGCACCCTTTCGGATGCTCGCTGGACGAGCGCCTGGACAGGTACTACCTGTCCAACACCGTAGGACAGCCGGTGGAGAACGCGGTCGCCCTGTCCCATCTGATCTTCTCCGGTGTGCTCGACCGCCACCCGGGCCTGAAAGTCGTTGCCGCGCACGGCGGCGGGTATCTCCCCACGTACCTGGGAGATCCGACCATGCGTGGCGGGTCCGACCCGAGGCTCGGCGTTGCGCGCTACCGCCGAGTGACTATCTCGGTCGGATCACGTTCGACAGCATCGTCCACGGTCCCGGTGCGTTGCGCGCGCTGATCGATGCCGTGGGGCCACAGTCCGTGGTTCTCGGCTCGGACTATCCGTTCGACATGGGCAACGAAAACCCGGTTGCCGAACTACGCGCAGCCGAACTCTCTGCCGACGTCACCCGATCCATTCTCAGTGGCAACGCCGAACGTCTCGGATTGTCGCCCGCACCAACAGGAGTGAACTCATGAACGACTACGCCTTCACACACCTCCGCCATGTCGATCTCGCGGTACCGGACTTCGACAAGCAACTCGATTTCTACACCCGCCAGTGGGGACTGACCGCGGTCGGAACCGACGGCGACATCACGTATCTCGCCGCCGAAGGTTCGCCCGAGCAGTACGTGGTGCGGATCCGCAAGGATTCCGACAAGCGACTCGACCTGGTGTCCTACGGGATGTCGGACGCCGCAGCGGTGGACGCCTTGGCAGAGCGCCTCGCGGTGGGAGGAGTGCAGTTGGTGAACGAGCCGAACACCCTGCAGACCATGGGCGGCGGGTACGGGTTCCGATTCTTCGACATCGACGGCAGGACGATCGAGGTGTCGTCCGACGTCGCGGTGCGCCGGCATCGAAAAGTCGAAGAGGGCGAATCCATTCCGGTCAAACTCTCGCACGTCGTTCTGAACTCACCCGACCCCGAAAAGACCGTCGAGTTCTACGACAAGTGGTTCGGCTTCAAGCTCTCCGACACTCTGATGCATCCACGGATGGGCAACATGATGTGGTTCCTGCGCACCAACGCGCAGCACCACAGCATGGCCGTCGCCCGCGGACCGCACGTTTCGCTGCACCACGCGTCCTTCGAGCTGCGTGGGCTCGACGAATACATGCGCGGCACCGGCCGGATGTTGAGGGCTGGGGTGGAGAAGATCTGGGGTCCCGGCCGTCACCAGGCCGGAAACAACACCTTCTCCTACTTTCTCGATCCCAACGGAAACACCATGGAGTACACCACCGAGCTCGAGACTCTCGACGAGGACACGTGGCATCCCCATCTGCTCGACTTCTCGCTGCCGGAGGTCTCGGACCAGTGGGGCACCGCGAATGCGATGAACGAATTCGTGGCCACCAGATCCTTCAACGATCCGGACAAGGGTCTGTTCGTGGCACCGCCGGCATGATCCTCGCAACGTACGTTCACGGCGGCGAGACGACGGCCGGCGTCGTCGACGACGGCATGGTCCACTCGCTGGACTGCACCATGGCCGAGTTGCTCGCGGCAGGCCTGCCCGCAGCGCTCGAGGCCGGGGCGCGGGCGGTCGAAGCAGTCGGGGTTCCGATATCGGATGTTTGCCTCCTCGCACCGTTGCAGCCGTCCACCATTCGAGACTTCGTGACGTTCGAGGAACACGTCGAAGGAGTACGACGCAGCGTCGACGGTGAGGTAGGTGTGGTCGACGCGTGGTACGAGGCACCTCGGTTCTACTTCACCAATCCGTACACCGTGCACGGGACCGGCGACACCGTTCGTCCGCCCGAGGCATGTGTCGATCTCGACTTCGAGTTGGAAGTCGCTGCGGTGGTGGGCAGGTCGGGCTCGAGCGTGTCCGTGGACGATGCCGGTGGGCACATTTTCGGATATACGATCCTCAACGACTGGTCGGCTCGCGACATTCAACGGCGCGAGATGCAAGTGAGCCTGGGGCCTGCGAAGGGCAAGGATTTCGCCAACACGCTCGGGCCCTGGATCGTCACGGCCGACGAGTTCGACGCGTATCGCACCGAGGACGGATTCTTCGAGGTCGGCTGCTCGGTGGAGGTCAACGGTGAGGAAATCGGACGCGATTCGCTCGCGAACATGGGGTGGACCTTCGATTCCATGCTGGCCTACGCCTCACGTGACTCCTGGGTTCATCCGGGTGACGTGTTGGGCAGTGGAACCGTCGGCAACGGTGGGTGTCTGGCAGAACTGTGGGGTCGAAGGGGAGAACGGAGTCCCGAGCCCCTGGCCTTCGGGGATGTGGTGACGATGACGGTCGACGGAATCGGATCGATCACCAACACCGTCGGTCGCCCGCGATCGACGCCGCGCGTGCCACCGGCGAGGCGTCCCGATCGTGAGCAGAATCGAGCACGGACGAGTCATGTCTGATCTGACGGGTCGGGTCGTCGTGGTCACCGGTGCCGATGGAGGCATCGGACGTGCGGTGGCCGCGTGCGCGCGGGACCACGGCGCAACGGTCGTCGGGGTGGACCATGTGAGCGGATTCGATGTGACGAGCGAGCAGGATTGGGCCGCACTGATGGACTCGATCGACGGCCCCGTACACGGGCTGGTGAACTGCGCGGGCATCACGTGGCGATCCCGCCTCTCCGACGTGCGGCCCGACGACATGGCGAGGATCTACTCGGTGAACGTGATCGGCACACTGCTGGCTGTTCAGGCCGTCGGTGCTCGAATGCCCTCGGGCAGTTCGATCGTCAACGTGGGATCGCTTGCGGCACTGACCGCGCACTACCCGGTGGCCTACACCGCCGCCAAATGGGCGTTGCGCGGATTGACCAAGGCTGCTGCCCTCGAATGGGGATCACGGGGTGTGCGAGTGAACATCGTGCATCCGGGATTCATCGATACCGCGATGACCCGCTCGGCTCCCGGGGCCCTTCGCGAGTCATCGATTGCGGAGACCCCGCTGGGTCGGGCAGGCGAACCCGAGGAAGTCGCGCGAGTCGCGGTGTTCCTGCTCGGAGACGACTCGTCGTTCGTCACGGGTGCAGAAATCCCCGTCGACGGCGGAGCGAGTTCGCACGGCGGCGTCAAATCCATCGCGGACGCGCTCCGCGCCGACACTCGAAAGGAATCCACATGAGCGATGTTTCGCTCGATCGAACCGATCCCGAAGGTGAGATCGCCACCGCGGCTGCACGAAACTCGAACTGGGGCAGATGGGGTGAGGGCGACGTCCTGGGAACCATGAACTTTCTCACCGACGACATACGTAGCGCTGCAGCAGGTCTCGTCCGCTCCGGCGTCTCGTTCTCGCTGTCTCAGAGCTTCGACATGGACGGCCCTCAGCGCGGCTGGCGGCGGCGAACCAATCCGGTCCACACGATGCTCGACACCGGTACCGACGCCGTCAGCGGAATTCAGGGCTTCCCGCACGGACTGGGGGGAGCGGACGACGTGGTGTCGATGCCCCTGCAGTGCTCGACGCAATGGGACGGGCTGGGGCACATCTTCGATCACGGTAAGGCGTGGAACGGACGCGACGCCGACAAGGTCGTCACCTCGCTCGGCGATTCCGTGACCGGAATCGAAACCGTCGCCAACGGCATCGTCGGACGCGGAGTCCTGCTCGATGTGGGCCGGCACTGCGGTGAAAGCGGTGAACTACCCGACGGATTCGCGATCACCACAGCGCATCTGGAGGCCACCATCGAAGCGCAGGGACCGTCGTCGACGGTCCGGCGGGGAGATCTGGTGTTGGTCCGCACCGGGCAGCTCACCCGAGCGCGCCGTTGCGGTTGGGGTGAGTACGCGGGCGGTCCGGCACCGGGCCTGTCGTTCACCACCGCAGACTGGTTGCACGACAGTGAGATTGCCGGAATCGCCACCGATACTTGGGGATTCGAGGTTCGGCCGAACGAGTTCGACGTGGCGTTCCAGCCGCTGCACCAGGTGGCGATCCCCAACATCGGCTTGTTCCTCGGCGAGATGTGGGACCTCAATGCCCTGGCGGAGCATTGTGCGGGGGACGGTACGTACGAGTTCTTCCTCACCGCCGCGCCGATTCCGGTGACGGGTGCGGTCGGGGCCCCGGTGAATCCGATAGCCGTCAAGTAGGCCAGGGGACGCCGGGCTCGTCGGTGGCCATCGAGGCCGCTCGGGTGACCAGCTCGCGAAGGAACAGGTGTTCGGGATCCCGCTCGTAGACCGGGTGCCACCACATGGCCTCCACCAATTCCCCGACGTCGACGGGGCAGGCGACGGTCCGGAGCCCGACGTTCAACGGCAGCAAGTGAACCAAGCGCTCCTGTAGCAGCGCAATTCGTTTGCTGCCGACGACGAGTTGCGGCACCGTGAGGAAGCTCTCGGTGATCACCTGCACGGTCGGCTCGATCCCGAGCATGCGCAACTGCCGCGCAGCTGGCGTCGACGCGGTTTGACCGTGATAGACCACGACCCAGGGCGACGTTCTCAGATCGTCCGTCGTCATCGATTCGCCCACGTCGTCGTTGTCGGACGAGAGCACCATCACCCACCGGTCCCGGTACAGATCCTGGTGCGGAAGATCGGTGACGAATCCGTGGGGAACCAGCATCAGGTCTGATCCGAGCAAGGAATGCTCGGCGCGGGCAACCAGGTCCGGACTGGTAGGGCCGAATCTCAGACGCGCTCGGGGCGCGGCGTCGGCAAACAGTCCTGCCAGTGTGTCACCCAGAACTCCGATTCCGTAGTCGCTCACCAGAATACTGAATTCACGCGTACTCTCCGCCGGGTCGAAATCAGGCTGTGCGGAGAAGACGCGTTCGACGCCGTCGAGGGCGAGGCGCACACGTTGCCGCAGCTCGGCAGCCAAGGGACTCAGGTGATATTCGTTGCCCACGCGGTAGAGCAGGTTGTCGTCGAAATGCCTGCGCAGCCGGCCGAGTGCGGCCGACAGCGCAGGCTGGCTCAATCCCAATTGATTCGCAGCCTTCGTCACGCTGCGATGCTGAAGCAGTGCATCGAGTGAGACGAGAAGATTGAGATCCAGATTGGCGACACTGTGCACTTCCCGCATTGAGCTAGCCTATCTCCGCTCGACTGCGTGAAGCAGCGGGTTCGGTATATGGGGCGCAGTCGATGTCACGGTTGCAGTGACAGTTTCCGTACGCTCTGCGAACTACGGAGGAGGAGCGCAGTGATCACTGCCAGTACTCCCAAAGCTGCGAGGGCTGCGGTCAATCCGCCCAATGCGAGCGCAAAGGCGAGCACCACGAGCGGGCTGAGGAATTGCCCGAGGAAGATCGATGCGGTGAAGGCTCCCGTACCGCGAGCGCGTTGCGCGAACTCGAGTTCACCGATCACCCACATCAGCAGGGTCGGCAGCAGCATTCCCGATCCGGCCGAGGCAACGATTCCTCCGGCGGCGACCATCGCTGCACTCGGGGCAAGCCCCACGACGACCAGACCGACACCGGCAACTCCGAATGCTATGGGCAGCAGCACCTTCGGGCCACGATCGGAGATCCGTACGAACATGAAGGCAGACGCCGCGGTCGCGACCGCGACGATGGCGCTGATCGCCCCGATCGTCCCCGGGTTGTCGATGCCGACGCCGTCGAGTTTGAGCGGTATCTGGACGATCGGTGTGTAGAAGACGCTCCGCCGAACAAGGTGACGGTCAGTGGCAGGGCAAGGGGCCGCCACGCGAGGCTGTGCACCGTGCCGGACTCGGTATCTGCGTTGGGTTGCCACAGCACGAACGGCACGACGACGGCGAAGACGATGCCCACCGAGTAGAGCCAGAACGGCGTCCGCCACGTGTCCTGTGCCAACGCCCCACCGAGTGCGATGAAGACGACTGCCGACAACGAGGTGAACGCAATCTGCAGTCCGAAGTACCGAGCCCGTTGTTGGCCCGTGAAGTAGTCGGCGATCAGGGTGGTGCAGCACGTCATGATCCCGGCTTCCGCAATTCCCACACCGAGACGCGAGAGGACGATCAGTGGCAGGGAATCGAGCAGAAGCGGGGCGATGCCGCACACGGAATACAGGACGAGGGCGACGGTGAGTAGCCGTATGCGACCGAGGCTGTCCGCGATTCGTCCTGCCGCGAACGCGAGAAGACCGATCATGAGTGCTGGAGCGGTGATCGTGAGCGGCACGAGCGCGTTCACGCCCGCGGTCTCGGAGAAATGCTCGAGCATCTGGGGTTGCAGCGGCGCAAGCAGAACAGCCCCGAGAACGGGTAGACAGCTCATCGATACGAGCAACAGCCCGTGTTTGCGTCCGGCCTGCCTTTCGGTGGACTCGCGTCTGGATCCAAGGTGTGTCATCTGCCATCTCCAGGATTTAGAGTGAGGTACATCACGGTCGAATCACAGTCTCGGGTGCAACCGCGCGATCAGGGAAGTCGTGATTGCTGACGGTGGGTATCAGTCGAATCTATGGGGCCGGTCGCACTGGACCAGTGCGATCGAGAACTCGATCGGGGGAGACCAGCGGTGAAAATCGACTTCAAGAAGACGCTCGACGCATATTCGGCGCGGCACAACACCTTTCGTACCCTCGTCGTTCCGCCGTTGACCTACCTGATGATCGACGGTCGCGGCGATCCGAACACCGCTCCGGAGTACGCCGAAGCAATCGGGGCGCTCTACCCCGTGGCCTACGCACTGAAGTTCGCCAGCAAGAACACCCTCGACCGCGACTACGTCGTCATGCCGCTCGAGGCGTTGTGGTGGGCCGAGAACATGGCCTCGTTCACCACCGAGAGGGACAAGAACAAGTGGAACTGGACGGCCATGATCATGGTGCCCGACTGGATCGACCGATCGATGTTCGAGGTGGCGAAGGCGTCCGCCGACGCGAAGAGCCACTCGGATGCGTCGAGCAGTATTCGATTGGAGACTCTCGACGAGGGACTGTGCGTGCAGACGCTGCACATCGGGTCCTACGACGACGAGACGCCGGTACTCGACGAGCTCCACCACCGATACATTCCCAGTTCGGGACTGACGATGACCGGCAGGCATCACGAGATCTACCTGAGCGATGCGCGCCGGGTCGAACCCGCGAAGCTCCGCACCATTCTTCGCCAGCCGGTTGCGCATTCAGCGGAGTCGGCGTCGCTCTGACACGATGACCGTCATGACCAACGCGGTGCGTCCGGCATCGTTCACCGCCGGGACCCTCACTCTCCTGGGTGCGCTCTACTTCGCACAGGGACTGCCGTTCGGATTCTTCACCCAGGCCCTGCCGGTGGTACTGCGGGAGTCTGGGTTCTCCTTGGTGAAGATCAGCGCGACCGGTGTGCTGTTCCTGCCGTGGGCACTCAAGTTTCTCTGGGCTCCGTACGTCGATCGGTACGGATCGAGGCGGCGGTGGCTGCTGTCGCTGCAGTGTTCGGCCGCGGCGGTGGCACTGGCGTTGTCGTTCCTCGACCTGTCCTCGACATTGCGCTGGCTGTTCGTCGGCATCTTCGTCATGAATGCTCTCTCGGCGACGCAGGACATCGCGACCGACGGCATCGCGGTGCGTACGCTCACCGCGGCGCAGCGCGGGTTGGGCAACGGTCTTCAGGTCGGTGCCTACCGGATCGGGATGGTGTGCGGTGGCGGACTGCTGTTGTGGCTGTTCACCTTTGCCGGATGGCGGGCGCTGTTCGTCGCGATGGCACTGCTGATCGTGCTGACGACGATCCCCGTGTGGTGGATGCGCAGACAACTCGACGCGGCCGACGCGGACTCCGATCCTCGGGCCGAGCGCCCGACGCCGGGGCGGCTTGCTGGTGCGTGGTGGTCGCGGCTTCGCAGACCCGGAATGGTGGCATTCATTCTGCTGATCATCGGGTTCAAGTTCGGGAACTCGATGGGGTCGGCCCTCGTGGGTCCGTTTCTGTCGGACAGTGGACTGTCCCTGCCCCAGATAGCACTGGTCGAGGGCGGTCTGTCGTCGGTGGCGGCGGTCGGGGGAGCCGCACTCGGGGCATGGTTGGCGTTTCGGCACGGACGGCGCCGGGCGCTGTTGGTGGGCGGCGTGAGCCAAACGCTGAGCCTCGGTCTGTATGTCGTTGCGTCCCTGGGCGTCGGCGGCTTTCCACTTCTGGTCACCGCCAACATCACCGAACACGTGCTCGGTGGTGCGGCCACCGTCGCAGTGTTCGCGCTGATGATGGACGCGTCGGAGAAGCGCTTCGCGGGAAGCGATTACACGCTGATGGCGTGCGCGATCGTCTTCGCGCAGGGCGCGGCCGGGATTGCCGCCGGAGTGGTCGGAGACTTGTTCGGATACACGGCGATGTTCGGTTCCGCGCTCGTCCTGTCCGGTATCGGCTGTGCATTGCTGCTGGTGGCACTCGACCGAGGCTGGGGGCCCGAAGGTCTCCGACAGGTGATCCCGCCGAAGACCGTCGTCCGGTAGCGGCGGCCGCTGTGCTCAGCTCCCGCTGGGGGATCCGGCGATGTTGACCATCCATTGCACACCGAACTTGTCGGTCAACATACCGAAGGTGTCGCCCCACGGAGCCTTCTCGAGACCCATGGTGAACTGTGCGTCGACGGCCAACGCGTTCCAGTAGCCCGTCAGTTCGTCCTCTTCGTCGCCGCTGAGCGAGACGCTCATGGTGTTGCCCGGGGTGTGCTCCATCGACGACGGCGTGTCGGCTCCCATCAGAGTGAAGCCGTTCGGGGTGGTCAACTGGCCGTGCATGATCTTGTCCTGGTCGGCGGGATCCTCGCTGGCATTGGCCTCGCCGAGCGTGGTGACGGTGAGCTCGCCACCGAAGACCGACCGATAGAACTCCATGGCCTCGCGGGCGTTGTCTCGGAACGACAGATAGGGATTGAGAATGGACATGAGCCGGTCTCCTTCTTCGCTGGACGAGCTACTTCGTTGAACTGCATCGACGACATCCGTCGAAACAATAGACACGCCCCACGACGGAAAGTCACCGCAGACGACTAGATGGAGGCGTCGGTGTCGGCCAGGATCGCGCGCAGTGCCGCCACGTGACGTCGATATGCCGTTCTTCCGTCCTTGGTCAACGACAACCACAGTCGACGCGAGTCCGTGCGTGATCGCTGCTGCTCGACGTATCCCGCATCGACCAGAGCGGCGACCTGTTTGCTCAGCGCCGATGCGCTCAACCCGCTGTGTTCCTTGACGATCGCGAGTTCCACCGTCGTCGCCGCGGCCAGAAGGGCGCAGATTCGCAGCCGGTGGGCGGGGTGAACGATCGGATCGAGATCGTTCGTCATCGACGTATACTGCGGTAGTGCAGGATCGAGCCGATCGAGTAGATCGACGCGGCCGCGGCCGCGAGCAGAACCACCGGCCCGGCCGGTCCGCTGGGATTGCCGACAGCCTGCGCCAGTGCGACGCAGAGCGCCGAGAGTGCCACGCAGGTGAGGAATCCTCGGTTGGTGGGTAGGGCCCACGGCGTTCCCATTCGGTATCCGGTGATGACGTTGACTGCGATGATCACCGCGGCGACTCCGAGCAACGAGGCGGGGCTGTCGAGCAGTGCGGTCAGTGCGGATGCTGCAAGCAGTACGGCGTTGACCGGATACAGCCACACCGGCCACGGAGTGTCTCGTACCGCGCGTTGAACTCGGTCGATGTCGGCGAGAGCTGTTCGTGCTTCGGCAGGTGTGGGTTCTCCGGTGCTTTCCATGATGGAAACTGTATTGGATAGTTTCCACTACGGCAACAATCCGGCAAGGGTCAGGTGTCGGCAGGCCGCGATACTTCCGATTCCCATCGGGCCCGTCGTTCGTCGTCGGACTGCTCCCACCACGGAGTTCCTCGCTCACCGAGGGCGACTTTGGTGGCTTGCACGCCAGCGCGAGATTCCGGTGCGCCCGACGTACGTTTGACCTCCCTGCGCCACGCCATCAGAATCGACCGCAGTTCGGCATTGCGATCCTCCGGGATGTCAGGATCCGTTGCGCGCCAACGTCTACCCTTGATGACGATGTAGCGACCGTCCTCGGTGCGTTCCGGTCCTTCGGCCATGGGTCCACACTGCCATGTGTCAGCTGCTCAGATACTGCGGCACTGCAATTCCGTCGAGTCCGAGTGCCACCGCGGCACGAGCGGCGACCGGTCCGACCAGATTGCCTGTCCCGTTGTAGCCGCCGAATGCGATCACGGTGTCGTCCACGAATGTGCACGGCGGGCGCCCATCCGTGGTGAATCCGAGGGATGCAGCCCATCGCGCACGAACCGAGACGGGTTCTCCTGCAAACGATGTCGCGACGGATTCGATGTAGTTCTGCACCTGAGCTGTCGGTTCACCGGACGGTGTCCACTCGTCCTCGGCGAAGAGGTCACGACCGCCCCCGACGTACAGTCGTCCCGACGCGTCCTGCTGCGCGTAGTCGTATCCCCATCGTCCGTACACGGGGCACGGCAGTCGTCCCGGAGTGACGGGCGAGGTGGCGAGCATCTGCAGACGTGCGGTCCGAACCCGGCCGTCGAGCTGGGGGAGTACCTGTTCGAGGCGACCGTCGACGGCAACGAGAACCAGGCCGCACCGAACCACCCCGTTCGGCGTCGTGACCGCTCCTGGTCCGATGGCGGTTGCGGGCGTGTGCTCGTACAACCGGGCGCGGTCCGCGAGGATCGACGCCAACCCGAGCGCGCGACGTGCAGGATTCATCACCGCGTCGTCCGGCAGGAAGATGCCGCGCCCCAACTCACCCGAATACTGCTCGACGGCAATGTCGTTCTCGCGCAAGCACTGTGCCAGCGCGTCGCAATCCTCCGAATCGGCGTGCTCGATCGGCGCACCGGGAACTCCCGCGAGCCTGATGGAGCCGGTGCGGCGGACGACGGCGGATCCGAGAAGACGTTCCAGAGAGTCGATCTCGGCCAGAGTCGCTCGGTACAGATCCACCGCGCACGGACCCCATGTCGCGAGCGCCGTGTGCAGAAAGGTCGCAGGACCACCGAGCAGGAAGCCACCGTTCCGGCCCGCGGCACCGGCGGCGACCCGCCCTGCGTCGACTCCGACCACATCGAGACCACGGTCGAGGAGGTCGGCGACAGCGGCCAGACCGGACCCGCCGAGGCCGACGACGCAGACATCCGCGCTGCTCTCACGCTCCAGTGCGGGCAACCCCGCCCAGCCGGACACGACCGGGTCGTCGTCCCACGCCGGGCGGGAGATGTGGCTGTCAATCATCGGTCGATGGTATCGATGGTATCGGCGGATTCGGCCGGCGGATGGTTTACGATTCCGGCACCCGCATCCCAGCTCCGGTAAGGACCGTCCATGCGCACTGTGATCGTGACCGCGTTCGTTTCGCTCGACGGTGTCATGGAGGGACCTGGCGGCGAGGTGGGCTACCGCAACTCCGGGTGGACGTTTCAGGGCATCGAATTCGACCCGGCAGCGTACGAGATCAAGGGGCGCGAGCAGGACGAAGCCACTGCCCTGCTGTTGGGCCGCACCTCGTACGAAGCATTTGCGCCGATCTGGCCCACCATGGACGACTTTGCCGGGTACAACGCGATGCCGAGGTACGTGGTGTCCTCGACGCTCGAACAGGACGACTCACGTTGGCCGGCAACCATTCTGCGCGGTGTCGACGACGTTGCCGAGCTCAGGAACTCCGATGGTGGGCCGATCTCGATACACGGCAGCGCCACCCTGGGGCGAAGCATGGCCGACGCCGGGCTCGTCGATCGGTACCACCTGCTCGTCTTTCCGCTCCTGCTCGGGGCGGGAAAACGACTGTTCAGTGAGGCCGACAAGGACACCACGCATCTCGAACTGGTCGAACACGAGGTCTACGGCAACGGAATTCAGAAGCAGGTGTTCGACGTACGTCGATGACCCGGCGGGGCAGCCCTCAGACGTCGTCGCTTCGGATGGTGCGCCGCCGCACGGAGACGAGTTGCAGCTCGGGACGTGAGGCCGCCACGCGCTCGATTCGGTCGAGAACATCGGTGACGTGGTCGCGATCGCCTGCTACGACGGACGCGCCGATACCTGCTCGTCTGTGCAACTCGCGATGATCGGTCTCCGCGGCCGACACCGCGAACTTGCGTTGCATTTCGGAGATCACCGGCCGGATCACGGAGCGCTTCTCTTTGAGTGAGTGAACATCTCCGAGAAGGAAGTCGAATTCTATCCATCCAATCCACATATGCCGACCATTCTAACGCTGGGGGGATACCCGAGCGCTCGGGATTCGACTCGGCGATGCTTCGGATGCACACCATTCGCCGAACATGTTCGTACACTGGCGTCATGGCTGCACCGGACGAACACGGCTCCTTGCCGCCCAGCCTTGTCGAAATGGCGACTCGCCAGGTCCGATCCGAGGTGCTCAGCGGTGCGCTCGAGCCCGGATCCCGAGTGGTCGAGGAAACCCTGTGCGCGCGCCTCGGGATCAGCCGAGCACCGGTACGTGAGGCGTTGCGCCTGTTGGCTCAGCAGGGTCTGGTCGAACATCTTCCCCGTCGCGGGTTCCGAGTGACGGTGTGGTCGGCAGAGGACATTCTCGAACTCTTCGAGCTGCGTCAGGTCCTCGAACGGCATGCGCTCGAGCGAGCGCTGCCGCTCACGTCGTCTCGCGACGGCGCGTTCGCGCCGGTACGAACGGCGCTCGACGAGATGCGCGACGCCGATGCGCGGGGGGACACCCTCGAGAAGGACGACGCCCACCGGCGTTTCCACGAGGCCATCGTGGCGTTGGCCGGCAGTCGCCAGCTCGATATGGCGTATGCGCCCATCCTGCTGAAGTTGCAGCTACCGATGGCGCGCAATCTCAGGGAAGAAGCCCGAGTCGCCAACCCGGTCGACGGGATTCGGCGTCACGAGTGGTTGCTCGATGCCATCGAATCGAACGACGTGTCGGTGGCGCTCGCTGCGTTGAAGCAGCACGGCGAGCTGACCTACCTGCATCTCGAGAGTATTTCCTAACAGACTCGAAACACGGCAACAACCTGCAGTAACAGGAAACTGTCGACAATCGACGGTATGAATTCAGACCTGGGACCTGCACTCGGCCCGACCGTCACCGAGATGCTCGCGGCGTACCGAACCGGAAGAACGACTCCCACTGCAACGGTGGAGGCGTTCTCGACCGCCGTGGCTGCCCGCGGCGACGACGGAACATGGATCACCGTCGTCGGCCGAGCAGAATTGCTCGCGGCCGCCGCTGCTCTCGAAGCGCGACCCGACGCAATGTCGCTACCCCTGTACGGAATTCCCTTCGGAGTCAAGGACAGCATCGATGTGGCCGGATACCCGACCACCCTCGCCTGTCCCGACTACGCGTACACGGCGGATTCGACGGCCCCCGCAGTGCAGGCGTTGGTCGACGCCGGAGCCATTTTCGTCGGCAAGACCAGCCTCGACCAGTTCGCGACCGGGCTGAACGGAACCCGCACGCCGCACCCGATTCCGCGGAGCGTCTACGGCAACGACATGATCTCCGGTGGCTCCAGTTCCGGTTCGGCATTGGCCGTCGCCCTCGGGCAGGTGCCGTTCTGTGTGGCCACCGACACCGCAGGATCCGGTCGAGTGCCTGCCGCGCTCAACGGGATCGTCGGATACAAGCCGTCGCGCGGCTGATCAGCACCGTCGGACTCGTCCCCGCGTGCAAGTCGCTGGACTGCATCACCTTGATGGCGACCACGATCGAGGACCTCGATCGCGTATTCGACATCATGTGCGCCGAGGATCCAGTGGACGGGTGGGCACGCCCGCGCGGAGCGAGATACGACGGGCGAGAGATCACTGTCGGACTACCGGACCTGCAGCAGCTGGACTTTTTCGGCGACTCAGCCATGTTCGACGCGCACTCGGTCGCACGCCTGTCGCTCGCCGATCGTGGATTACTCACCACCACAGCGGATCTCGTTCCGTTTCTCGAAGCCGGTTCGTTGCTGTATCAGGGGCCGTGGGTCGCCGAGCGACTGGTCGAGTTCGATGAATTCCTCATCGAGAAACCCGATTCCATCGTTCCCGTCGTCCGCGAGATCTTTCTGGGTGGGCGCCGGTACAGCGCCGTCGATGCCTTCCGTGCACTGCAGACGCTGCAAGACCTTCGCGCTCGCGTCGCACAGCTGTGGACGTCGATGGACGTGATGATCGTGCCGACCATCGGCACCACCTTCACCGTGCCGGAGGTACTCGCGGACCCCATTGCATGCAATACGAAGCTCGGTCACTACACCCACTTCGGGAACCTTCTCGACCTGACTGCGGTAGCGGTTCCCGTGGGGCTCACCGAGGACGGTCGACCCGTCAGTCTCATGGTGATCGGGCCTGCGCTGGCCGACGATACGATTCTCGCGGTCGCGGCTCGGTTGCTCGGAGAAGGGCGCGCCGACTCGCCGCACCCCGCAGCCGATGGGTCGACAGTCGAGACCATCGACATCGTCGTTGCCGGGCATCACCTGTCGGGGGAGCGGGCCAACCCGCAGCTGCTCGAGCTGGGCGGGTCCCTGGTCGAGGCCACGTCCACCGCCCCGACATACACACTGCTTCGGATCGGAACCGCCGATCCGACACCCGGCCTGCTGCGAGTTCCTCTCGGCGGCAGCGCAATCGACGTGGAGAGGTGGCGTCTGCCCGCCACTTCTCTTGCGGTACTCGCGGGCAGAATGCCGGCGGTACTCGCTCTGGGACGAGTACTGCTGGCCGACGGTTCCGACGTTCTCGGCTACGTCTGCGACGTCACTGTGCAGGCCGGCGCGCAGCGGCACACCGTCGACGACATCAGCGAGTTCGGTGGCTGGCGGGCATATTCCCGGGCGATCAGTTCTGCTCACCACACTTCCACTGCAGCACAGGAGATCTCATGACCTCAGCACACCCTCGGGAAACGTCGATACGGTCGGCGTCACCATCGGAGTTCACCATCGATGCCGCGACGACGGCACTGCTCGTCATCGACATGCAGAGGGACTTTCTGCTCCCTGGCGGTTTCGGTGAGAGCCTCGGCAACGATGTCGGACTGCTCCGAACCGTGATCGAACCACTCGCAGGTCTCATCGCAGTGGCCAGGGAAGCCGGGATACCCGTGATCCACACCAGGGAGGGGCATCTACCGGACCTGTCGGACTGCCCGCCGGCAAAGCTGCGCCGCGGTAACCCGTCACAGCGCATCGGCGATCCAGGAGCGTTCGGCCGCATCCTCGTTCGCGGTGAGTACGGCCACGACATCGTCGACGAGCTGGCACCGCTCGAGGGCGAGACCGTCATCGACAAGCCCGGCAAAGGGGCGTTCTACGCCACCGAGCTCTCCGAGGTTCTCGCGAGCGCCGGAATCACCACTCTGCTCGTCACCGGTGTGACGACGGAGGTGTGTGTGCACACCACGGTTCGGGAGGCCAATGATCGAGGTTACGAGTGCCTCGTTGTGACGGACTGTGTCGGTTCGTACTTCCCGGATTTCCAGCGAGTGGGCCTCGAGATGATTTCGGCTCAAGGTGGCATTTTCGGTTGGACCGCGCCGTCGGACGACGTCGTGGCCGCGTTGGTTGCGCTCGTCCCCACCTCGGCAAGTCGATAGGACCGAACATGACCATGGACGTCAAGGACTCACCCGCTGCAGGCTCTCGTCCTCGTTCACCCTCCCGTGGTGGACGAAGGGCGACACCAACGCATTCTTCGGACTCGGCTTCAACATTCTCGTCAACGTGCTCACTCTGACGACCTTGAGCATCGCGGTGGTCGGAATTCCAGGAAGCGACGTCCTCGGGACCCTGCTGCCTGCCCTCGGGATCGCCCTGATCCTGGGGAACCTGTACTACATGGTTCTCGCTCGTCGACTTGCCAAGCGCGAGAACCGAACCGATGTGACGGCGCTACCGTACGGCCCGAGCGTTCCGCACATGTTCATCGTCGTGTTCGTGGTCATGCTCCCGGTCTACCTGGCGACGGGAGACGCGGTGCAGGCGTGGGCGGCAGGGCTCGCCTGGGCCTTCATGATCGGCATCATCGTCATGATCGGAGCGTTCGTCGGGCCCTACATTCGCAGGATCACCCCGCGCGCGGCCATGCTCGGCACGTTGGCCGGCATCTCGATCACCTTCATCGCGATGCGCCCGGCCGCGCAGATGTGGGAGGCCGCCTGGATCGGGTTGCCTGTTCTCGCAATCATTCTCATCGGCTTCTTCACCGATGTGAAGTTGCCCGGCAATATTCCGGTGGGGCTCGCCGCGCTCCTGGTGGGCACGGCGATCGGCTGGATCGGCGGATACATGTCCGTGCCGGACGTGACCGAGGCGGCGAGCAACATCGCTATCGGCCTTCCCGATCTACGCCTCGACCTGCTCCTCGACGGGCTCGGCAATCTGGCACCGCTGCTCGCGACCGCAATTCCTCTGGGGGTCTACAACTTCACCGAGGCGATGAGCAACGTCGAGAGCGCATCTGCTGCCGGAGACAACTACAACCTGCGCAGTGTGCTGCTCGCCGACGGCTTCGGTGCGGTCGTCGGCTCGGCGTTCGGATCGCCGTTCCCGCCCGCGGTCTACATCGGCCATCCCGGCTGGAAAGACGCAGGCGGCCGGAGCGGATACTCGGTCGCGTCGGGCGTCGCGATCGGGGTGATGTGTTTTCTCGGATTGTTCGGATTGCTGGCAACGTTGCTTCCGATTCCCGCGATCGTCCCGATTCTGCTGTACATCGGACTGCTGATCGGTGCCCAGGCATTCCAGTCGGTGCCCAAGCTGCACGCCATCGCGGTGGTCGTGGCCCTGCTACCGAACCTCGCGGAGTGGGCGGTGGGTCTGATCGACAACGCACTCAGCGCGGCAGGCACGTCGGCGACGGAAGTGGGAAGCGAGGCACTGGGTCAGGCGGGTGTCGTCTACGACGGGCTGAAGACATTCGGGTCGGGAGCGGTACTCGCCGGACTCATGTTGGGCACCATCGTCACGTTCGTTCTCGACAAACGGTTTCTCGCCGCCGCAACAGCGAGTGGGGTGGCCGCGGCACTGTCGTGGGTCGGTCTGATCCACTCGCACGAGGTGGGGTGGGCAGCCAATCCCCAAGTCGCACTCGGCTATCTGTTCTTCGGGCTCGTGTGTCTGGCGTACTCGCGGCTGATTCCCGCACCGAAGCCGACGACCGAGCCACAACCGGTCGGGGAGTAGTGCATCCCGATGCGGGCCGCACGGCCCGCATCGGGAACTTCTCTAGCGCTTGCTCACGAGCTCGAGCGCCACGAGATCGGAGAGATACTTCTCGATCAGTTCGCGTCCGAGGTGCGGAATATCCCCGACGGCCGAGGCGAACTCGTCGGCAGGCAGTATCGCCCCGGACGACGGGTGTTGCGGCTCTGCGTACGAGTCGATCAGGGGGAGCAGCGAGTGTGAACGTTGCTTCTCCGGAAGAGCCTCGACTGCGGCGCTGAAACGCTCGAACCATTCGTCGTAGTTCTCGACAGTCTCGATGTCGCGACCTGCGTCACGGATCCAGTCGACGAACGTGTCCAGCGAGATGTCGTCGTCGTGTGGGTTGAGGATGTCGAAGGTTCGGTAGCCCGAGGTATCGCCACCCGCGATCGACGTGATGGCCGACGCACTGAAATCGGCCGGCAGTCCGTCGTAGTGGGCCAGCGGTCGCCCCTTCTCGTCGGTCGGTGCCCCGGTGTCGGTGGCGTAGAACGTGTGTGGAGCCAGACCGGTTGCGACGACGGACAGGATCAAACGCGTGAACACGTCCGGGACGTTGAGCTGACCCGTCCACGTGCTGTGCGCCAGAATCATGTCCGAGCGGAAGACCGAGACGGGTAGGCCGAACTCGTCGAACGCATTGCGCAACAGCACTTCACCGGCCCACTTGGAGTTGCCGTAGCCGTTGGCGTACGAATCGTCCACGGCCCGCGACGGACTGTCGACACGGATGTCGCCGTTTTCCCGGAATTCCGCGACGCCCGCTGCGACGGCCACCGTCGACAGGTAGGTCACCGGCTTGACATGGTCGGTCAGCGCCAGCCGGATCACCTCGGCCGTACCGACGACGTTGGGCCCGAAGAGGTGCTCGTACGGCAGGGCATGGTTGACCAGCGCTGCGGGGTGGACGATGCGATCCACCCGTTCGGCCAGCGCCTCGAATGCCTTGTGGTCCAGGCCGAAGTGAGGTGTCCCGAGATCGCCTGCCACGACCTCGAGTGCGGCGTCGGCCAAGGTTCGATAACGCTCCGACAGTTCCACGTCTCCACTGTCGAAGGCTGCATCGAGACGAGCTCGCGCGTCGGAATCGGAGCGTCCGCGCACCAGGCAGACGACCTTTCCGCCGACCTCGGCCATGCGCCCCAGCCATTCCAGGCAGAGGAAGCGGCCGAGGTACCCGTTGGCACCGGTCAGCAAGACCGTGCTGGTCTGTTCTCGTGGGCCGGGCACATGGTGTGCGGCGTCCAGGAGGGCGTCGTCGAGAAATGCCGACAGACGCAGGTCGGAGGCGCGTGCAACGGCGGCACCGCGGCCGTGCACCGAGGCGAATGTCGCTGTGTCGGAATCATTGTCGCGAGCCGAGGAAATGTACTCGGCCAGCGCTGCCAAGTCCATGGCGGGTCCGGTGATCACTCCGACCGGAACATCGATTTCGTAGATCTCACGGAGCAGCGTCGAGAACGTCAACGCCGACAACGAATCTCCGCCCAAGTCGCTGAAGTGGGCATCGGGGCGAACATCGGACCCGGCGCACCCGAGCAGGGCCTGCGCGGCATCGCCGACGGTGGTCAGGACAGGGGCATCGGCACCAGTGCGCCTGAGTTCGCGCAGGCGCTCGTTCTGACCGGATTCGAGGTCTGCGTAACGACGCTCGAGTTCGTCCCCGTAGCGCTCGACCAACTTGGGACGCAGTTGCTTGCCTGCACCGGACAACAGTCCGTTCTCCTGTGTGAACGGCTGGTGCTCGACGATGACCTCGCGCGGAATTTCGTACGAGTTCAGCGCTTCGGTGCGCGCGATCCTCTGCAACGATTCGATGACCGAACCCGCAGTCGTATCCGGGTGGGCCGGTACGACGATTGCCAGGAGATACGCCCGTTGGCTGTTGCCGTACAGAAATAACTGGTCGACCAGCTCGCTGGTACCGAACAGGGCTTCGAGGCGCGCCAGCGCGACGAACTCGCCTTGCGCCAGCTTCAGCACGTTCTTGCGCCGGTCGACATAGGCCAGTCGGTCCGGCTCGATCTCGGCGACGACGTCACCGGTGCGATAGAAGCCCTCGGAGTCGAAGACGTCGGCCGTGACGTCCGGGCGCTTGTAGTAGCCGGGAATGATGGACGCCGTCTTGAGGAGGAGCTCACCGCGCGGATGCGGTGTGTCGGTGGAGAAATAGCCGAGTTCGGGCACATCGTCGAGCTTGTATTCGATCACCGGCGGGCGTTGAACGACGCCGTCGTGCAACACCATTCCGGCTTCGGTGGAGCCGTAGTTGTCGCGCACCTCGATATCGAGCAGCTCCGTGACGAAGTCCTTGACCTCCTCGGCGATCGGTGCGGTCCCGACCATCGCAGCCAGAACACGTCCGCCGAATTGTTCGATCCTGTTGCGTTCGAGGACCTCCCGACGCGTCCTGTCGGCATCGCCACCGGCAGAGCGTTCGACCTCGCGGTCGATCTCGGCCAGGACGTTGTGGCGAATCATCTCGCAGACCCGCGGGATCAACAGTGCCATCGTGGGCCGGGCGAGAGCGAAATCCTCGAACAGGGTGGACAGGTCGCTCGTTCCTGCGAAGTGGACGGTGCCGCCGGCCGCAAGCGTCGAGAAAACGAGGCCACGGCCGGCCAGGTGACTCATCGGAAGATAGTCGAGAGTGATGACTGGGAAGGCCGGCCCGTCCGCGGACTCGGAGGAAGCTCCGGTGTGGTGCCAGGCCCCGGTCCAGGCCCCGCACACGATTCGTTCGGTGTGCATCGCCCCTTTGGGGGTGCCGGTGCTGCCGGAGGTGTAGATCAGCGTTGCGAGTCGGTCGGGATCCTCGGCAGCGGGTAGTGGAACCTCCGGAAGTTGCGCGCCGTCGCGAACCAGCTCGGTGAGCGGCCGAACGAAGATTCCCACCTGTTCGGCATCGGTGCGCGCAGACTTCATGATTCGCGTGTGCGCGTCTACTGCACCGTCGTAGTCGAGAACGACGATTTGCCGAATGGACCGACAATGAGTGGCAACCTGGACCGCGACGGACAGGTTGTCGACATCGGCTGCGAGGACGACGGGTTCGACCTCGTCGGCGATGGCCGAGAGCTGGCCCGCGGTGGCACCGGCCTGCAACGGAACGGCAATCGCACCGAGTCGAATCGTGGCCAGTTCCGCAATGACATAGTCGGCGCTCGCGAATGCCAGGGTTGCGAAGAAGTCTCCTGAAGCAATACCGAATGCGTCGTGCGTCAGCGCCGAGGCCAGTGCACCGGCGTCGTTCCACGCTCGGCCGTAGGTGACGGTGTCGAAGCGCGGGAGCAGCCGCAGCGTGTTCGCACCGTCGATTCGGGCGATCTCTCGCGCTCGGCGGCCGAGGGCAGGCCGATCCGAGTAACGCGTCATGATCTCGGCAACCACGCGGGCCAGGTTGGGCGACAGCTCCTGGGCAGCGTCGGCCACTGCGCTGTCCGGTTCGGCGGCTCGAAACTCTTGGTCGGACTCGTGCAGTTCCTGGAATCGACTGCGTTGCCTGCGCTGACGATCCTGTCGGCTGTCGACGGCCAGTGTGTGCGTCATGCTCGACTCCCTCCGACGAAGCACACCGATCCTTCGGAGCACCTCGCGATTGTCCGCTTCATTTCGTTATCAAAGATAAGTATATGCCGTGAGGCATCTCGCCAATCGTGACGCTCCTCATAGTCTGATTGGTCGTAAATGTCTGCCTGACTGCGCTTTTCGAGTCCGGATCGCGGACGCGGATCTGCGTTGACAGCTCACGCGGGTACTCGGTGAAAGCGGGAGATCGCGACTTGTATGGTGAATCCACAGTCATGTGCGTCACAGTGCTCGTCACCATCGTGCGCACGTGTCACCCCTCGCGATCGGAGAAGTGAATGTCGGACGTCCTCTCGCGACGCGACCTGGATTTTCTGCTGTACGAATGGCTGGACGTGGCGGCACTGACTGCTCGACCTCGCTTCGCGGAGCACTCGAGGGAGACCTTCGACGCGGTACTCGACCTCAGTGCGGACATCGCCCGCAAGCATTTCGCTCCGCACAACAAGAAGGCGGACGCGCAGGAGCCGACGATGAATGCGGACGGTTCGGTCGAGCTGATACCGGAAGTCAAGGAAGCGCTCGATGTCTACGCGTCGGCGGGCCTGATCGCCGGGCAGTTCGACGAGTCGATCGGTGGCATGCAACTGCCCGCGACCGTCTCCCGGGCAGCGATGGCGTTCTTCCAGGCCGCCAACGCCGGGACCTCCTCGTACCCGTTTCTCACCATGGCCAACGCCAACCTGATCGCGACGTACGGCACACCCGATCAGGTGCGAGATTACGTCCGGCCCATGCTGGACGGGCGCTGGTTCGGAACCATGTGTCTGTCGGAACCGCAGGCCGGATCGTCACTGGCGGACATCACGACCAAGGCAGTACCGCAGGACGACGGAAGCTTTCGCATCACCGGTACCAAGATGTGGATTTCGGGTGGAGATCACGAACTCACCGAGAACATCGTTCACCTGGTGCTCGCCAAGACGCCGGGCGGACCGCCGGGGGTCAAGGGAATCTCCCTGTTCATCGTTCCCAAATTTCTTCCGAATGGCGACGGCGGTACGGGCGAGCGCAACGACATCGTGTTGACCGGCCTCAATCACAAGATGGGCAACCGCGGCACCACCAACACCCTGTTGGCCTTCGGCGACGGAACCCACTCTCCCGGTGAGCAACCCGGAGCAGTCGGCTTCCTCGTCGCCGAGGAGAACCGCGGATTGTCGTACATGTTCCACATGATGAACGAAGCCCGGATCGGCGTCGGATTCCTCGCGATCGCCCTCGGCTACGTCGGTTACCTGAAGTCGGTGGAGTATGCGAAGACCCGTACTCAGGGGCGACCACTCGGTGCCAAGGACCCGGCTGCACCTGCGGTCGCGCTGATCGAACACGCCGACATTCGTCGAATGTTGTTGGCGCAGAAGTCCTACGTCGAGGGAGCGCTGGCGCTCGGACTCTACTGTTCGCGTCTGGTCGATCATCAGGACTCGGCGTCCGACGATGCCGAAGCTGCGCGATCGACACTGCTGCTCGACGTACTGACGCCCATCGCCAAGAGTTGGCCGTCGCAGTGGTGCCTCGAAGCCAACAGTTTGGCCATTCAGGTGCACGGCGGTTACGGATACACCCGCGACTACGACGTCGAGCAGCACTACCGCGACAATCGCCTGAATCCCATTCACGAAGGCACACACGGTATTCAAGGTTTGGATCTGCTCGGGCGCAAGGTGATCATGCAGGGCGGCGCGGGATTGGCTCTGCTGGCCGAACACATCGCGGAGACGGTCGATCGGGCGCACGCAGCGGGCGGTGACGCTGCTCGGTACGCGGACGAACTGCACGCGCGCGTCGGCAGAATCGTCGAGGTCACTGCTGCGGTGTGGGGTACCGGCGATGCCGCTGTGGCGCTGGCGAACTCCACGGCCTACCTCGAGGCGATGGGGCACACGGTCATCGCCTGGATGTGGCTCGAGCAGTTGCTGGCCGTTGGCACGAAAGCCGGCGACTTCTACGACGGAAAGCGTTCTGCAGCAAAGTATTTCTACGTCTACGAGTTGCCGAAGGTGGACGTCCAGCTCGACCTGTTGGCGAGACTGGACCGCACGACCCTCGATATGTCACCCGCTTGGTTCTGAGTCGAGTACAAGGAGATTCATCAACATGTCGATCTTGGACAAATTTCGCCTGGACGGACGTGTCGTCATCGTCACCGGTGCATCCTCGGGACTGGGCGTGGCATTCGCCAAAGCAGCTGCCGAGGCAGGAGCGGATGTGGTGCTCGCCGCACGGCGAGTGGACAAGTTGGCGCAGACCGCCGAGTTGATCGACAGCGTCGGAGGGCGCTCGATCACGGTAGCCACCGACGTGGTCGACCCGGATCAGTGCACCGCGATGGTCGAGGCCGCGATGACGGAGTTCGGAAAGGTCGACATTCTGATCAACAACGCCGGAGTCGGCACGGCCTACCCCGCAACTCGTGAGACACCCGAGCAGTTCCGCTCGGTGATCGACATCAACTTGAACGGGTCGTACTGGGCAGCGCAGGCCTGTGGACGGGTGATGGCACCCGGCAGTTCGATCGTGAACATCTCCAGCATTCTTGGCCTGACCACCGCGGGCCTTCCGCAGGCGGCCTACAGCGCCAGCAAGGCCGCCATCATCGGCCTCACCCGCGATCTCGCACAGCAGTGGGGCGCACGAAAAGGCATCAGGGTCAACGCTATTGCGCCAGGGTTCTTCCAGAGCGAGATGACGGACTCGTACCAGCCGGGATACCTCGACTCGATGGCTCCGCGTATGATTCTCGGACGCAAGGGCGATCCCGAAGAACTGGCCGCAACCGCGATCTGGCTCGCCTCGGACGCCGGGGGATACGTGACGGGTCAGACAATCGCGGTCGACGGCGGGATCACGATCACCTGACGGCTATCCCTCGACGGCCGGCACGGCGATGCCCTCGCGGATCAGTCTGCGCGCAACTACCAGCGAGTCGTCGGTGTCGAGTCCGGGCAGCGCATCCAGGCGGCACGGAGCGCCCTTCATCAGGGACTCGATCGCGTCGGCGCACTGAGACGGCAGCGTGACCGTTTTGTTCCGAAGAACCATCGATACGCCGTCTCTCGTGTGCGCGATCCGCGCGAACATGCCGGGCCGAAGTCGGATCGAATCCTCGCCCCGCAACGCTCCCATCGCGGCGACGCTCGCCAGTGGGCGCACCGCTTCCGGTCGGACGAGGTCGTCGTGACGATCTGCGACGCGCTCGGCGAGTCGACGGACCGCGTCGGGGTCTCGGTCGATGTCGTCGAGCGCGGCGCGCATGGCGTCCACAACTCGGTGTATATGCGGAACGATGGACTCGGGGTCGGAGTGGTCGAGGCCGGCGGGGAGCGGAGCACGCAGACTCTCGACGTCGCCGAGCGACTTCAGCACGTGGTGGGCGAGGTCGTAGCCGTTGTACGACGCGACGCCGATGGTCAGGTGCACGGTGGTGTCGCCCAGCGCCTGGGCCGAATGGATCCACCCGCGTGGCAGGTAGAGCACATCGCCGGGCTCGAGGACGATGTCCAGTTCGGGAGTGTTCGATGCGTGGTCCTCGACGGCCGACCGTCGATCCGACCACGGTTGATTGTTGAGCGGATGCACGTGCACCGGCGAGTGGACGCTCCACCGCTTGGTACCCGCGATCTGCACGACGAACACATCGTGCACATCGTAGTGCGGTGAAAAGCCTTGGGACGCAGCCGGTGTGACGTAGGAATTCACCTGCACCGGATGGCCCAGCTCGCGAACGAGATCACCGACGAAATGAATCAGCGGGGGCCACAGTCGATGCAGGCCCTGAAGTACCAACGTATTTCCGGCCGCGAAGGCTGCCAGCACCGCTGCGGAGTCGACCTGGTCCGTCACCTCGGCACCGAACCCGCCGGACGCCGTGAACTGCGACTTGTCCAGCAGACGGCCGTCCTTGGCCATGCGCACGAACGGGGTACGGACTCCGCGTTCGGCTATCAGCTCGTCGACCGCGTCGAGCGTCATCAGATCGTCGAACGAGTCCGACAGATCAGCTGATCTGGTCAGCTTGGGAGCAACGCCCCAGAACCGATCTGCGAAGGTCCCGAGGTCGATACCGGTCAGACGACGGAGCGCGGACCGGTTTCCCGATCCGCGCTCGCCGCTCGGCTCAGTGCTCAAGCGGTACCGTCCGCACCGCCGTCGTGTCCGTTGGGGTTGGATCCACCGTCGGCGGGTCCTTCACCGGCTCCGGCGGGGCCGTCTGCTCCGCCGTCGTGTCCGTCGGGGTTGGATCCACCGTCGGCGGGTCCTTCACCGGCTCCGGCGGGGCCGTCTGCTCCGCCGTCATGACCACCGGGGTTCGATCCGCCGTCGGCGGGTCCTTCACCTGCGGCTCCGCCCGTGGTGGTGATGTCGTCGTCGTTGATGCTCATCGAAGTCCTTCCGGTCGTGGAGGTTCGTGTGCCCGCGCAGCGCGAGAACATCGGAGGTATTGACGCAAACTCTGTTTCTCAAACAGCGATGACGCCGTGAATCTCAGGCAGAATCGTCGGCGATCTCGGGCGCGTTCTCCCGCGTCGCCATCCCGCCTCCGCCGCCGCCGTCCACGGGGCCTGGTCGGCCGCCCTTCGGCGTGTCCGATGCCTTCTCGGACTCTGTAGGGTTCTCGTTGTCGGTGTTCTCGTCACGTCCCATGGTTCGACAGTAGACCGCCGCGCAGGCCGTGGGACCATGGAGCGATGGATCGATCCCGAGCGCAGCACGTGGTGCTGCTCGACGACGAAGGCCGTGCCGTCGGCACGCACGACAAGACCACCGTCCACACGCTGGACACGCCACTTCACCTGGCATTTTCCAGCTACGTGGTGAGATCGGACGGCGCTGTTCTTCTCACCCGCAGAGCGTCGAGCAAGACGACGTGGCCAGGGGTGCTGACCAACACGTGCTGTGGCCACCCGGCTCCCGGCGAGAAGCTCGACGACGCCGTGCTGCGCCGGATCGGTGAAGAACTCGGCCTGCGCGCGGAATCCGCCGAGTTGGTACTGCCGCACTTCCGATACCGGGCCGTCATGGACAACGGAATCGTGGAGAACGAGATATGTCCCGTGTACCGCGTGAGAGTCGACGAGCACGCGACACTCGATCCGGATCCGGCCGAGGTGGACGAGACACGATGGGTGTCGTGGCGTGAGTTCTCCGCAGGGGTGCTCGGCGGCACCATCGACGTATCACCCTGGTGCCGAACGCAGGTGGAGCAGTTGACCGCTCTGGCCGACGAGCCACTCGGCTGGCCGGCGTCGCCGGACGACCTGCTACCACCCGCCGCCCGGCCCGCCGATACCCGCTGATCTCGCCGGGCCTCTAGGGTTCTTACTGTGACTGTCGACGATTCCGGTAGGCCGAACGAGGACCTGCTCGATCGAGCTTCCGTCGCGCGCGAACTCGCCCGTTTCTCCCATCGCACCGCCGAATCCGACGGACTGCGCGCCGCTGCCGTCGCCGTTGCGGTCGGTGGACCGCCGGGGGACAGGCGCATGCTCCTGACGAGGCGGCCGGATCGGTTGCGCGCGCATCCGGGTCAGTACGCGTTGCCCGGCGGCGGTGTGGACCCGGGCGAATCCACGATGCAGGCCTGTCTGCGGGAACTGGCCGAGGAGTTGGGGATTCGAGCCGATGAGGCCGACGTACTCGGCAGGTTGGACGACTACGTCACTCGATCCGGGTACGTCATCACTCCGTTCGTGGTGTGGGTCGGCGACTACTCGTCCACGTTGCTACCCAGCGAGGACGAGGTGGCCGAGGTGTTCGAGGTGACGGTCGACGAACTCGACGTGGACGCCCAATTCGTGTCGATCCCCGAATCGACGCGCCCGGTCATTCGGTGGCCGTACCGAACCGGGGCCATCCACGCTCCGACCGGCGCGATCGTCCACCAGTTTCGTGAAGTGGTATTGCACGGTCGACACACCCGAGTCGCGGACTTCGAGCAGCCGGTGTTCGCGTGGCGCTAACGTGGCCGCAAGCCCCGGTGGGCAGACTGCGACGAGCAGGACGAGAAGGAGGTGATTGCCGATGACGAACAACCATGAGCTCGAGGTGTCGGATCGCATCGCGACCATTCCCAACCTGCTCAGCGCAATCCGGCTGTTGGGCGTTCCGCTGTTCCTCTATCTCATGCTTGGCCCCGAGGCCGACGGGTGGGCGTTGGTGATATTGCTCGTCAGCGGTGGAACCGATTGGCTCGACGGCAAATTGGCTCGCATGCTCGGCCAGGCATCGAAGCTCGGTGCCATTCTCGATCCACTGGTCGATCGGCTCTACGTCGTCAGCACTCTGGTGGCGTTCGTTCTGCGCGGCATCATCCCCTGGTGGGTTGCGGCGATCCTCATCGGGCGCGACGCCGTACTCGGATTGACGATGTTCGTCTACCGCCGCAGATCCCTCCCGCCTCCGGACGTCATCTACCTCGCAAGGCCGCCACGTTCGTGGTGATGATCGCGTTGCCGGTCCTGCTCGTATCGGCCGGCAGCAATTCGGTGGCCGACGCCGCAGGACCGCTCGGATACGCGTTGCTGATCTGGGGCACGGCGTTGTACACCTGGACCGGTCTGCTGTACCTCGCAAAGCGATCGCTGTCGCCAGGGCAGTCGATCCGACAGTGGCCGGCACCTGACTGTGGAGCCTGCGGAACGACCGGAGAGAGCCGAACGACCGGGAACACAGGTCAGAAGGAATCCCGTCCCGTCGCTGCTGACGTCGTTGCTCACCGACCATCTGGACCCGGGATACGGCGCAGCGGCCGCCGAACGTAGCGCGCTCCACACCCGAAAGCCGCGGGTGCCTGCGGCGCTCTGGTTGTTGGGCGGGGCCGTCGTCGTCGGGGTGATCTTCGGTATCGCGTTCTCGCAACTGGCGTCCGATGTGGACCGTGCGGGCTCCGATGCGTCGGCTGCGGTCCGAGCCGCACAGGATCGCAGCGTTGATTTGGAAGCGACACAGCAGGCACTGGCCGAACAGGTGTCCTCGGAGCGCGACAGAGCCCTTCAGTCCGATGTCTCGGGCAGTGCGCTGCTGGAGCGATTGCGCGCAGTCGAATCTGCTGCGGGCATCGATTCGGTGTCCGGGCCCGGGCTTTCGGTCGTCGTCACCGAACCGGTGGCCGAGGACGACACGTCGGATAGGTCGGTTCGCCGGGGTTCGGGCGCAGCCGTGCTCGATCGGGACATCGCTGCGATCGTCAATTCGTTGTGGGCGAGCGGTGCGGAGGCGGTGTCGGTGGACGGTATTCGAGTCGGCCCGAACGTGACCATCCGGCAGGCAGGCGGGGCGATGCTGCTGGACAATCGCCCGATCGACTCGCCCTACGAGATCGACGCGATCGGGCCGCCGCAGCGCATTCAGGTCCAGTTCGTCGTCAGCGACGCCTATCTGCGGATGAGCACGGTGGCGCAGTTGTACGGCGTCGGATTCACGGTGCGTCCGGCTACGAATCTCGAGTTCGGACCCGCCGCTGTGAGAGAGTCGTTCGAGGCAGAGGAGGCAGGCCCACGATGACGGAGCACGATCACCGAGTGCCCTACCGGCCGAGTCCGAGGTGCAGGCGTCGACAGACGCGCCGATCACCCCAACCCACGGCGTCTACGCTCTCGCCGCGATCGCCGCGCTGATCATTGGGGTCGTCATCGGGACGGTTGCGGGTCCTCAGGTTCCCGCAGTGGTTGCTCCTTATCTGCCGATCGCCGTCGTGGCGGCGATCGACGCGGTGTTCGGCGGTGTACGGGCTTTTCTCGACGGGATCTTCGACGCCAAGGTGTTCGTCATCTCGTTCGTCTTCAACGTTCTGGTCGCGGCCTTGATCGTGTGGCTCGGCGACCAGCTCGGGGTGGGGACCCAGCTGTCCACGGCCATCGTCGTCGTCCTCGGAATTCGCATCTTCGGCAACGCGGCGGCGCTGCGCAGACGTCTGTTCGGTGCCTAGGAAATGACGGCAAGCGGCGGACGGCACGGATGGCGCGCGCGACGTCCCGATGCGCAGGGGCGAAGGCGCGGAGCGGCATTCGGCGTTCTCGCGCTCACACTGCTGTGCTTCCTGGGAATCGGCCTGGCCACGCAGGTACGAGAGACGAGCACCACCGATGGCCTGGAGAACTCCCGGCCCGAGGACCTACTGGTCGTGCTGGACACCCTGACCCGACGCGAGGCGTCGATCCGGGACGAGATCGGCACCTTGCAGGCCACTCTGGCGACGCTGCGCCAGTCCGGTTCGGGATCGGAGGCGGCAGTGGCGGAAGCGCAGGAACGATTGTCCGCGTTGTCGATTCAAGTGGGCACCGTCGCGGCCCAGGGGCCGGGCGTGACACTGGTGATCGAGGACCCGAACTCGGGCGTTGGATCGGAGGTGCTGCTCGACGCCATGCAGGAGTTGCGCGCCGCCGGTGCCGAAGCACTCCAGCTCGAAGGCGGCGGAAACGCCGTTCGCATCGGCGTCGATTCGTGGATCGCCGGTTCCGCGGGTCGGGTGGTGGTCGACGGGCGAGAACTACGAGCCCCGTACACCTTCACTGCCATCGGAGACCCGCCGACGCTCGCGTCGGCATTGAACATTCCCGGCGGGGTCGTGGACACGGTCACTCGCAACGGCGCTACGTCGAACATCGCGCAGTCGGACCAGGTCACGGTGTCCGCCTTGCGAGACCCGCGCCCGCGTCAATACGCTCAGCCCGGTAACTGACCGCCTGATCGCCCCGGGCCACGATCGAAGGGAATGCCGCGTTGAGCGACATCGACACACCAGCTGATCTGTACTACACCCCCGAGCACGAGTGGGTGCAGCGCACGGGGCCTGCAACGGTGCGCATCGGTATCACCGATTTCGCGCAGGCGCAGTTGGGCGACGTGGTGTTCGTTCAGCTTCCCTCGATCGGCGACACCGTCACCGCGGGCGAGTCTCTCGGCGAGGTCGAATCCACCAAGAGTGTCTCCGACGTGTTCAGCCCGCTGACCGCGAAAGTGGTTGCCGTGAACCAGGATCTGGACGGCGAACCGGAGAAGGTGAACTCGGGACCCTACACCGGAGGCTGGCTGATCGACCTCGAGGTTTCGACACCGGAGGAGTTGGACGCGGCACTGGCACAGATGCTCGATGCCGCCGGATATGCTCTCATCACGGCCGAGTGATCGGCCGGCTGTCGACACCGGCCAACAGGCCACACGGCCCCCGCTGCGCAGGTACGGTCGACACCGAGCGAATACCCTGTCGGGGCTAAGGTCCAGCAAGCTGTACGACGCTACGCAACACCGAACGCCAAGCAACACCTGATGTGAAGACCATGTACTGCGTTACCCGCGGCGTTCTCTGCCCCGGGTGAACGGACTGAGAAGGAGTAACGGTGAGCCAGAACGACAACGACAGCAACTACGGGGAGTCACCGGCAGAGACCACCTCGGTCTTCCGTGCAGATTTCCTGCAGGAGCTGGACAACTCCGCGGCCGCCCAGAGCACCGAAGCTCCGGTATCGGGTGTCGAGGGGTTGCCTGTCGGTGCCGCGCTGCTCGTCGTCAAGCGAGGACCCAACGCCGGATCAAGGTTCCTGCTCGACCAGCCGACCACCTCGGCCGGTCGGCACCCCGACAGTGACATCTTCCTCGACGATGTCACCGTCAGCCGTCGGCACGCCGAGTTCCGGCAGGACGAGGACGACTTCCAGGTCGTCGACGTCGGCAGTCTCAACGGCACGTACGTCAACCGGGAGCCGGTCGACTCCGCTGTATTGGCCAACGGCGACGAGGTCCAGATCGGCAAGTTCCGGCTGGTGTTCCTCACCGGACCGCGCGGCGGCAACGGATCTCAGGTCGGCGACACGTCTGCGGGTGCAGGAAGCCAGTGACCGCCGTCGGGCAGCAGTCCAACGGGGGGGATGTCGATTGGCTCCGTCCTCGATCGACTTCGGCCCGACTTTCCTGATGTCACCATCTCGAAGATCAGATTTCTCGAAGCCGAGGGGCTGATCTCGCCGGAGCGCACACCGTCGGGGTACCGACGGTTCTCCATCGCGGATTGCGAGCGTCTGCGCTTCGTGCTGACCGCGCAGCGCGATCAGTATCTGCCGCTCAAGGTGATCAAGGAGCAGCTCGAAGCCATCGACCACGGGGTCGCCACCGTGGAACGGGCCGATGCGTCGGTCAAGCGTCCGCGGTCGCTCACGGTTGCCGCGGGTGAGGTCTCTCCCGAGGAGTTCCTGCCCGATCGCGAGGTTCGTATAGCCAAGGCAGATCTACTCGCTCAGGCGGGCATCGACGATGCGTTCCTGACCGAGCTGTTGCGAGCCGGTTTGATTACTCCCGGGCAGGCCGGGTTCTACGACGACGGAGCCGTGACGCTCGCCCGAACGGCGCATGCGATGTTGCAGTTCGGTCTCGAAGTGCGCCACCTTCGCGCCTTCAAGCTCGCGGCGGACCGCGAAGCCGGCCTGGTTGCGCAGATTGCCGGACCCGTGGCCAAGGGCCGAGACGCCGGTGCGCGCGATCGCGCAGAAGAAATGATTCGCGAGTTGGCCGCACTGTCCTTGACCTTGCACACCTGCCTGGTCAAAGCGGCGGTGCGAGGTGCACTCGATCGGTGACGTTCGCTCGCGTCGTTTCGAATTCCAATAGACTCGGCAGCGACGAGCTGAGCCCGTTTTCAGTGCAGCCCGGATTTCTCGAGGTGAGAGGCAGACACGATGAGTGAGATGCGTGTGGTCGGTATTCGTGTCGAACAGCCGCAGAACCAGCCCGTGTTGCTGTTGCGCGAGGCCGACGGCGATCGGTACCTCCCGATCTGGATCGGTCAAACCGAGGCTGCTGCAATTGCTTTGGAGCAGCAGGGTGTGCAACCCGCCCGGCCGCTCACTCACGATCTCGTCAAGAATTTGATCTCGGCTCTCGGGCACCAGCTCAAAGAGGTGCGCATCGTGGATCTGCAGGAGGGCACCTTCTACGCCGATCTGGTGTTCGACAAGGACATCAGAGTCTCCGCTCGGCCGTCGGATTCCGTTGCCATCGCACTTCGGGCCGGGGTGCCGATCTTCGCCGAGGAGCCCGTGCTCGCCGAAGCCGGGTTGATCATGCCCGACGAGCGCGAGGACGAGGTCGAGAAGTTCAAGGAGTTCCTCGAATCGGTGTCTCCGGACGACTTCAAAGCCACCGACGGGTAACAGAAGAGTCTCAACCTCAACTTTAGGTTCAGGTTTACGGCGCGTTGCGTTGAATCTGCACGATCGTCCCCATAACGTTCGTGCCAGTGAAGTTCATCGCCGCTGCCGGTCCGATCCGGTGCAGTTCACGCCTCGTCGACAGCTACCGAGGCGTACTCTGGCCTGGTACACGGTATGACTTCACGCGAGTACACCGAGGCATTTCCAGTGTCTCGGACGGATCGCAGTACTGACTCGATCCGAACGCAGTGAGACATCCGAGAGGGAGCAGTCAGTGGGAGATCAGCCGCAGCAGCATCACGGCAGTCGAGAGTCCGAAGCCGCAGGCCGGACCGAGGACACGCCCGTCGGTGCCGATGCTCGGGTCGACACCCCCGACCAGGCGTCGAGCGCCCGAATCGAAGCGCCCCAGGACATCCAACCGGGATTGTTCCCCGACGACTCCGTGCCCGACGAACTCGTCGGCTACCGCGTGCCGAGTGCCTGCCAGATCGCCGGCATCACCTACCGCCAGCTCGATTACTGGGCCCGCACCGGGCTTGTCGTCCCGTCCATCCGCGGCGCAGCGGGATCGGGAAGCCAGCGGCTGTACTCGTTCAAGGACATGCTCGTCCTCAAGATCGTCAAGCGGCTGCTCGATACCGGTATCTCACTGCAGAACATCCGCGTCGCCGTCGATCACCTACGTCAGCGCGGCGTGGGCGATCTCGCCAACATCACGCTGTTCTCCGACGGCACCACCGTCTACGAGTGCACGTCGGCCGAAGAAGTGGTCGACCTTCTCCAAGGCGGGCAGGGCGTGTTCGGTATCGCCGTGAACGGCGCGATGCGCGAGCTCACCGGCACCATCGCCGACTTCCCGGCCGAACGTGCCGACGGCGGTGAAAGCCAGCCGAGCCCCGAGGACGAGCTGGCCTCGCGCCGCAAGAATCGCGCGAGCCGCAAGACCGGCTAGACTTTCCTCGTCGCGCCCGCGCGGGAGAGTTCCGAGGCATCCAGTCTCGGACGCCGAAGGAGCAACACCTCCCCGTCAATCTCTCAGGCACACGGACCGTGTGGGCTTCGACAACTCTGGAAAGTGGTGGGAGCACCCACCCGCCCAAGGGGAAAGGTGCCGGCGCGCTTCTTCGGCGCGCCGTGTCCGACCGAATCTCTCAGGCGCACGCGTCAGCGGGCACACGACAGAGGGGGAGGAGCGGCCGGAGCGTTTGCCTCGGTCGTCCGACGCCTCGTCTTTCCGGCACCTGGGAGCACATCGTGACCGACCGAACCGCCTCGTCCGCACACACTTTCGTCGATCGCCACATCGGCCCCGACGCCACCGAGTTGGTCCGCATCCTCGACATGATCGGCGTCGACAGTCTCGACGAGCTGGCCCGCAAAGCCGTTCCGTCCTCCATCCTCGACACCGTGGTCGACGGCGTTCCCGACGGCTTGGCGACGCTGCCGCCTGCCCTGAGCGAGCACGAGGTGCTCGCCGCACTGGCCGATCTCGCCGGGCAGAACACCGTGGCGACGTCGATGATCGGCCTCGGGTACTACGACACGCTGACCCCGCCGGTGCTGACCCGGGGAATTCTGGAGAACCCAGCCTGGTACACCGCCTACACGCCGTATCAGCCCGAAATCAGCCAGGGGCGACTCGAAGCGTTGCTGAACTTCCAGACCATGGTCGCCGACCTCACCGGCATGGACGTGGCGAATGCGTCGATGCTCGACGAGTCGACGGCGGCAGCCGAGTCCATGACCTTGATGCGGCGTGCCAACAGGGCTTCGAAGTCGCCTCGGTTGCTGGTCGATTCCGACATCTTCCCGCAGACCGAGGCCGTACTGGCCACTCGCGCCGAGCCGTTGGGGATCGAACTGGTCTACGCCGATCTGACCGACGGCCTTCCCGACGGAGAATTCTTCGGTGTGCTGGTACAGCTGCCGGGAGCGTCGGGCCGTCTGGTCGATCACACGGCCATCATCGAGGCCGCGCACGAGCGTGGCGCGTTGGTTGCCGTGGGAGTGGACCTGCTCGCTGCCACCGTGGTGACTCCGCCCGGTGAGATCGGCGCGGATGTCTGCTTCGGAACCACCCAGCGGTTCGGTGTTCCGATGGGCTACGGCGGACCGCACGCCGGATACCTCGCAGTGAGGTCCGGTCATTCCCGTCAACTACCCGGCCGACTGGTCGGGGTCTCGCTCGACGCGGACGGCCACCGCGCCTACCGACTGGCGCTGCAGACCCGCGAGCAGCACATCCGCCGCGAGAAGGCGACCTCCAACATCTGTACAGCTCAGGTCCTGCTGGCCATCGTCGCCGCGATGTACGCCAGCTACCACGGCGCAGACGGATTGCGGGCCATAGCAACTCGGGTGAATGCGCATGCTCGAACCGTGGCGGCAGGTCTGCGGGAGGCAGGCATCGACGTGGTGCACACGGAATTCTTCGACACCGTCCTCGCGGCGATCCCGGGCAAGGCTCAGGAAGTCGTCGACCATGCCAAGCAGCGCGGCATCAATCTGCGGCTGGTCGATGCCGATCACGTGGCCGTCGCGTGCGACGAGGCGACGACGCCCGAGCACATCGCGAACGCGCTCGCCGCGTTCGGCGCAGAAACGGCCGGTTCCGGGGCCGAGTCGTTGCCGGCGAACATGGCTCGCACCTCGGAGTACCTCACGCACCCGGCATTCACCCGGTACCGCACCGAGACGGCAATGCTGCGCTACCTGCGGGCGTTGTCCGACAAGGACATTGCGCTCGACCGCAGCATGATTCCTCTGGGTTCGTGCACGATGAAGCTGAATGCAACCGCGGAGATGGAGTCCATCACCTGGCCGCAGTTCGCCCGTCAGCACCCCTTCGCGCCGTCCTCGGATGTCTCCGGTCTGTTGCGGGTGATCGCCGACCTGGAACGGTGGCTGGTCGACATCACCGGCTACGACGCGGTCAGCCTGCAGCCGAACGCGGGAAGCCAGGGCGAGTACGCGGGACTGCTCGCCATTCGTCGCTACCACCTCGGCAACGGCGATGCCGAACGCACCGTCTGCCTGATCCCGTCGAGTGCCCACGGCACCAACGCAGCCTCGGCGGTGATGGTGGGCATGCGCGTTGTCGTCGTGGCCTGCCGTCCCAACGGTGACGTCGACGTCGACGACCTGCGCGGCAAGATCGCCGAGCACGCCGACACCCTCGCCGCGATCATGATCACCTATCCCTCGACCCACGGCGTCTACGAGCACGAGATCTCCGAGATCTGTGCAGCGGTCCACGACGCAGGTGGTCAGGTGTACGTCGACGGTGCCAACCTCAACGCTCTCGTCGGTCTGGCGCGCCCCGGCCGATTCGGCGGCGACGTCAGCCACCTGAACCTGCACAAGACTTTTTGCATCCCGCACGGCGGCGGCGGGCCCGGTGTCGGACCCATCGGTGTGCGGTCGCATCTGCAGCCGTACCTGCCGGGTCACCCACTGGCCCCGCAGCTCGGTTCGGGACCGACGGTGTCCGGTGCCCCTTACGGCAGCGCCTCGATCCTGACGATCACGTGGGCCTACATCGCGATGATGGGTGCGACGGGACTCCGGCAGGCGACGTTGACTGCGATCGCGTCGGCCAACTACATCGCCCGCCGCCTCGACGAGTACTTCCCGGTTCTGTACACCGGCGACAACGGCATGGTTGCCCACGAGTGCATTCTCGATCTGCGAGGTTTGACCAAGGACACCGGAGTCACCGTCGACGACGTTGCGAAACGGTTGGCGGATTACGGCTTCCACGCTCCCACGATGAGCTTCCCGGTGCCCGGAACTCTGATGGTCGAGCCCACCGAGAGCGAGAACCTCGAGGAGATCGACGCGTTCTGCGATGCGATGATCGCCATCAGGGGAGAGATCGATCGCGTCGGATCGGGCGAATGGACTGTCGAGGACAACCCACTTCGAGGGGCACCGCACACCGCTCGGAGTCTGGCGGCCGAGTGGGATCACCCGTATTCACGGGAGCTCGCTGCCTACCCGGCGGGCTACGACCGTCCGAAGGTCTGGCCCGCGGTGCGCCGCATCGACGGTGCCCACGGTGACCGCAATCTGGTGTGCTCGTGCCCACCGATAGAGGCGTTCGCCTGAGCCGAGAACAGAGCCCGCCACGTCGCCGTGGCGGGCTCTGATCTGTTCGAGTCGGAGGATTCAGCCTCGCGTGAGCTCGAGCATCGCGATCTCGGGCGGAGCAGCGACCCGGACCGGTGGACCCCACGCGCCCGCACCCCTGGTGGTGTACAACGTGGTGTTGTCGATCGTGTCCAGGCCTTCGACACTCGGCTGCTGGAGCGGCACCAGGTACCGGATCGGCCATATCTGGCCCCCGTGCGTATGCCCGGAGACCTGCATGTCGACTCCGAAGTCCGATGCCTCCACCGCCTGCAACGGCTGGTGGGCCATGAGCAGCACGAAGCGGTCGGGATCGATCCCCTCCAAAGCTGCACCGAGATCGGGTTCGTACGGTGCGGGGGCAGTGGCGTCGTTGATACCGGCGAGATCGATCGCGGCGTCGCCCCGGGTGAGGGTCGTGCGCGCGTTGCGTAGGACGTCGATTCCGAGCGTCGACCACAGATCGAGCCATTCACCGCCGTCTCCCGCATAGAACTCGTGGTTGCCGCTGACGGCGAACACACCGAGCGGGGCGGCGAGGTCGCGGAGCGGTGCGAGGTCGGCACCGACCAACGGAACCGTCCCGTCGATGAGATCGCCGTCGAGCAGGACGACATCGGGATTCTGGGCGTTGATCGAATCGACGACCTTGCGCACGAAATCCGCGCCGCGGGATGGACCGGCGTGCAGATCGGACACCAACGCCACTCGGACGCCGTCGAATTCGGCCGGCAGCCTGTCGAGCGCGACGTCGGTGTTCGTCACCCGCGGAGTTGCCGCCTCGACGAGTCCGTACCCCACTGCGACCACGCTGACGAGTGCCACCGCAGCTGAGCCGATCCTCGACACACGCAGTCGAGCCGAGGACGAATCGCGACGCCTCGCCGCGAAAACCACTCTCATGACGGTGCAGACCACGGCCACCAGCACCGTTCCCAAGAACAGGTACAGCACCACGGCGAGCCAACTGAGCCCGACGAAGGCGGGTCCTCGTGCCCAGGACGGATCGAATTCGACACCGCTGCCGAAGCCGATCACCGCGCCCAGCCACAGGAGCGCCAGCACAGCATCGGCAGCCCGTTTGGGACGTGTCGGCATCCTGGTGACGGAGAGAAACCGCCAGTGCAGGAACAGGGTGACGAGGAGCAAGAAGACGCCCACAAAAATTACACGAGACATGTTCTAGTACAGCAACTTTCCGAGTAGATCGAAGAAATCCGGTGAATCCGACGTCGGCACGGTCGTCGCAGTGCCGCCCGTCCGGGCCGATATGTCGGTGAATGCGGTCGCGTCGGTGTTCTCGCCGATCATCACCACGTTCACCGCGACCGGACGTGCGGCATCGGATGCCGAGTCGAGGTCGGTGAGCAGGTCCTGGGTGGACAGCGACGGGTCGTCGTTGGGGCCGTCGGTGATCAGCACGACGGAATTGACGCGTCCGGGGACGAATCCGGCCACTGCGTCGCGATAGGCGGCCAGCAACGACTCGGCGGAGTACGACGCTGATTCGGGTGTCAACGCCGCCGCACCGGCAGTCAAAGCCGTACGCCTGGGAGTCGGCCCGATCGCAGCCGCCATCGGACCGGTCGGAACGTCGACGCGGTAGGGGAGCGAGTTGTCCAGGTCCTCGCTGAAGCTCCACAGGCCCAGCTCGGTGGAGTCGGGCACTCGCTGGAACTGCTCGTCGAGCGCGCGAACCGTGTTCTGCAGCCGAGTCGCACTGCCTTCGGTCGTGCCCATCGACTCGGACACGTCGAGCAGTACCGTGGCTCGGCGCGGCAGGACCGGATTTCGCAGCACGGACAGCAGTGCGTCGGCAACCGGTCCGGAAGGAGCAGCGACGGCTTCCACGTCGGGTGTCTCGCCGACGCCGAAGCCCGCATCCGTGAGCAACTGCGCACCGTCCGGCTGCCGGATGAAATCGACGAATGCGGCGGCGGCCCGGGTCGATGTCTCGTCGCCGGAGAGTACGGCCGCGGGATGATCGGCAACGGGAGTGGGGCCCTGGGGTTCGACGGCGGTCAGCGTCGACGAATCGGTCGATGCCAGTTGTTGTTCGGTGACCGGAACCGCGTGGACTGGAGCGTCGGGGCCCGGCGCGTTCTCGAGGGCCGCGAGTGCGTCGTAGGTGGTGGACGCAGACGTTGCGGAGGCTCCGGTGTCGGTACCGGCCAGCTCCGACACAGCCGAGACCAGTTCCCTCGACGAGACCTGTTCGACGGTCAGGGCAGTGGTCGGATCGCCGCGTACCCCGGCAGCGATGGCGGCGACAGCGAGTGTCGTTGCGCCGGCATCGGATCCGGTCGGTAGTGCGAGGCGAAGTGCGCCCCACTCGCCGAGACCGAGCGCCTGTGGGTCGCGTTGCAGGCCTACCAGATCGGCCCAGGTCGCAGTAGTCAGAGCGTCGGCCACGGCGGACGGCACCGCGAGTACGACCGGACTCGACGCGAGTGGCCGCGGGGGTGCCGTCGACGGCTCCTCGGTCGGTCACGGCCTCGACGTCGCCCGAGGATTGAGGTATCCACAGGCCCGGCCGAGCACCGAGTGCTCCGACGTCCCAGTTGTCGATACCGGTGTTCAGAGCCATTCGCACGGCATCGGAGGCCGTAGCTCGAACCTGCACTGTCACACAGTGATCCCGTACCACCGGTGCGGTGTCGTTGAACCGAGCAGCCAATTGTTCGACCGGCCCGGAGATGTCGGGATCGGCGGCGACAGTGAGCACCGCCGATCCCTCCACACATGTGTCGGCAGCTTCGACCCCTTGATCGAAGATTCGATCCCGCAGTTGAAACCATCCGAACACGGCCGCAGCCAGCACCGCGATCGCTAACACGACGATCACGGGTCCGGCGGCTATCGAACGCCCGCGCCCTGTGTTCCGATGTTCACCCACGTGATCGACAAGTCCGTCAGGCGTTGACGGCCTTGTACTCCCGTCGGCGACGATGCAGGATCGGCTCGGTGTAGCCGTTGGGCTGACTGGTGCCCTGGAAGATCAGGTCACTGGCAGCCTGGAAGGCGATGTTGGTGTCGAAGTCGGGAGCCAACGGCTTGTATGTCGGATCGGATTCGTTCTGACGGTCCACCACCGGGGCCATCCGCTTCAGCGACTCGCGCACCTGGTCTTCGGTGACGATGCCGTGGCGCAGCCAGTTCGCGATGAACTGGCTCGAAATGCGCAGCGTCGCCCGGTCTTCCATGAGTGCGATGTCGTTGATGTCGGGAACCTTCGAGCAGCCGACGCCGTGGTCGATCCACCGCACGACGTAGCCCAGGATCGACTGCGAGTTGTTGTCGAGTTCGTTCTGCTTCTCCTCGTCGGTCCAGTCCGTGGACGGTGCGAGAGGAATTTCGAGGATGTCGTCGACGGTCGCGCGCTTGGCCTGTGCGATCTCGTGCTGACGGGCGAAGACATCGACCTTGTGATAGTGCAGGGCGTGCAAGGTCGCTGCGGTGGGCGAGGGAACCCACGCGGTGTTGGCTCCGGCCTTGGGGTGGCCGATCTTCTGCTCGAGCATGTCGTGCATCAGATCGGGCATGGCCCACATGCCCTTACCGATCTGTGCCTTGCCTTCGAGTCCTGCGGCGAGACCGGTGTCGACGTTGAAGTCCTCGTAGGCGGCGATCCACTTCTCGCCCTTCATCGCTCCCTTGCGTACGACGGGGCCTGCCTCCATCGAGGTGTGGATCTCGTCGCCGGTGCGGTCGAGGAAGCCGGTGTTGATGAACACGACCCGCTCGGATGCGGCCTGGATGCATGCCTTGAGGTTGACCGTCGTGCGGCGTTCCTCGTCCATGATGCCGACCTTGAGCGTGTTGGTCGGCAGACCGAGAACCTGTTCGACCCGGCCGAACAGCTCCGCGGTGAACGCGACCTCGTCCGGTCCGTGCATCTTGGGCTTGACGATGTACAGCGAACCGGTACGTGAGTTGGACAGCACGTTGTCCGAGGTGAGCGAGTGCATACCGGCCAGCGAGGTGAACAGGGCATCGAGAATTCCCTCGGGCACCTCGTTGCCGTCGGCATCGAGGATCGCATCCGAGGTCATCAGGTGGCCGACGTTACGGACGAACAGCAGCGAGCGTCCGTGCAGCGTCAGTTCCGAACCGTCGACCGAGGTGTACGTGCGGTCCTTGTTCATCGCACGCGTGAAGCTCTTGCCGCCCTTGGAGACTTCCTCGGTCAGATCGCCCTTCATCAGGCCGAGCCAGTTGCGGTATCCGAGAACCTTGTCGTCGGCATCGACTGCAGCGACGGAGTCCTCGAAGTCCATGATGGTGGTGACAGCCGACTCGAGCAGGACGTCCTTGACTCCTGCGCCGTCGGTCTTGCCGATCGGGCTCTCGGCGTCGATCTGGATCTCGAAGTGCAAGCCGTTGTGCACGAACAGTATTGCCGACGGTGCGTCGGGGGTGCCCTGGTAGCCGAGAAGCTGCGACGGATCCTTCAGCCCGACCGTGCTGCCGTCGGCGAGGGTGACCGTCAGCGATGCGGCATCGACGACGTACCCGGTGGTACCGACGTGCGAGCCGGAGCTCAGTGGCAACGCCTCGTCCAGGAAGTCCCGCGCGAAGGCGATGACCTTGTCGCCGCGGACCCTGTTGTAGCTGGTGCCCTTCTCCGCACCGTCGGTCTCGGGAATGGCATCGGTTCCGTAGAGGGCGTCGTACAGCGAGCCCCACCGTGCATTGGAGGCGTTGATCGCGAACCGGGCATTGAGCACCGGCACCACTAGCTGGGGGCCTGCGGTGGTGGTGATCTCGGTGTCGACACCGGAGGTGCTGATCTGGAAGTCGGCCGGCTCGTCGAGCAGGTAGCCGATCTCCTTCAGGAATGCCTTGTAGGCGGCGCGATCGTAGTTCGGGCCTGCGTGCTCGCCGTGCCAGGCGTCGACCTTGCCCTGGATCTCGTCGCGGACAGCGAGCAGTGACTTGTTCTTGGGAGCGAGATCGGCGATCACCGACGCGGCACCGGCCCAGAAGGCATCGGAATCTACGTCGGTACCCGGCAGCGCCTCCTTCTCGACGAAATCGAAAAGGACCTCGGCGACCTGAAGTCCACCAGCCTGCACACGATCGGTCATGAATTCCTCACTCTTTTCCGGTCACGGACACCGGTGACGGTGTCCCCACGACAACGATGTCGATGTTACTCGGCGGTAGGTCCGACGCCGAACTCGCCGCCGATCAGTAAATTCTGGCATCGAGCGATCAACGCCGAGCGCAGAGGTGCCGCTTCGCTCGACAATTCGCCCTGCGCACGCACGTATTCGGCTCGTCCGGCAGCGGTCTCTATCCGAATGGGTTCGAGGTCGTAGCCGCTCAGGTCGTACGGACTCGCGCGCATGTCGATCGTTCGCGCGTGCAGGGCCAGCTCGAAACAGTCGGTGAGAAACTCGGAATCGATCAGTGGTCCCAGCTTGTAGCACCACTTGTACAGATCCATCGAGGCATGAATACAACCGGGTTGCTCGGACGTCAGACGAGACTCCGGGGACAGCGGAAGAGCGTTGCGCGGCGCTGCATCGGGGGTGAAGAACCGGAAGGCGTCGTAGTGGGTGCAGCGCAACGTCATCGAATCGACCACGGCATCGGTTCCGTCGTGCCCCAGACGCAGTGGCACCTGCTCGTGCCGCTGCGCCGAGGTGCCCCCGCGGTAGACCATCGCCCACTCGTGCAGTCCGAAACAGCCGAGCACCGGCGGCCTGTCTCTGGTGGCGACGAGCAGGCCGAGGGTGAATTCGATGCTCGATCGACGGCGCTCCACCAGATCCGACCGCACCCGAAGGCCCGGGCCGTCGTCGGTGTCCACCTGCTCGTAGGACGCGAACGCCGCGAAATCCTGAGCACGATCACCGGTGAGGACGACGCCGTGACCTGGATTCCATCGGCGCAGCTGACCCGGGCGGTGACTGTAGTAGGTGAAAAGAAAGTCGAGCACCGGATGGACGCCGCCGTGGCCCCGGTCGGTCAGATAGTCACCGACGAGGTTCTCCACCCGTGCCGCATGCGCCGCGCGACGAGTGGTCCACTGCTGTTCGCTCAGCAACGTCGAGGAGGTCATTCACGCGTTCCGTGGGGGAGCGGCCGCGGATTCGAAGCTGGACGACGATTGACCCGGACGAGGACCGGCCACCCGGTGCGTGCCGTCCCGAACCGTACCGACGAACTCTTCGACCAGGTCCTCGAGCGCGACGATGCCGACCGTCGCACCCGTCGCGTCGTGCACGGCACCGAGATGGCTGCTGGCCCGACGCAACTTGGTCAATGCGTCGTCGAGCACCGTGTCGATGGAGACCACCGGGAGTGCTCGCACGTCGCTGCGCGGGATGACCGTGTCCGGTCCCGCCGATTCGTCGGCCATGTCGTCGAGCACGTCCTTGAGATGCAGGTAGCCCACGAGTGCCCCCGAGGCGTCGCGGACCGGATAGCGAGAGAATCCCGTTTCGATGACAGCGCGTTCGACGGAGCCCAGGGTGGGTCCGAGTGTGTGATCGGGCCCGGACAACTCGATACTGCGAACCTGGTGAGAGGGAATCAGAACCTCACCCACCGTCCGGCCGGACGTCTCGAGCGCCTGCCGCAATCGTCGATGCTCCTCGGCGTCGATCAATCCCTCGGATCGTGATTCGCCGATCATCTGCGACAACTCGACCGCCGACACCGAGGAACTGAGCTCGTCCTTGGGTTCGATCCGCAGCAGTCGAAGGGTCAGGTTGGCACACATGTTGTAGAACGAGATCAGCGGCAGCGCGACCTTGATGAACAGCAGATGGATGGGCACCAGAACCATCGCAGTGCTCTCCGGGCCCGCGATGGCGATGTTCTTGGGCACCATCTCGCCGATGAGAATGTGTAGAACTACCACGAGCGTCAACGCGATGGCGAAGGCGATCGGGTGCAGGAAGGACTCGGGAATGCCGACTGCCTCGAGCGGAACCTCGATCAGGTGTGCCACCGCAGGCTCCGCCACACGCCCGAGAAGGATCGAGCAGATCGTGATGCCGAGCTGGGCCGCGGCAAGCATCTGCGACAGGTTCTGACCGGCCTCGATCACGCTCTGAGCACGCTTCTTACCTTGCGCGAGCAGAGCTTCGAGGCGGTCCCGCCGGGCCGAGATCAGAGCGAACTCGGCTCCGACGAAGAAAGCGTTGCCGGCGAGCAGCAGAACGGCGAGACCGACGCCGAGGAAATCACCCATCGATCTCACCGTCCGATCTCATCCGAGCCACCGCTGCCGCGTCGACGGGCAGGAGCACCACCCGGTCGATGCGACGGCCGTCCATGCGAATCACCCGTGCCACCCAACCGCCGTCTCGTTCGAGCGGATCCTCGTTCGCCGGGGGAGGCAACAGAACTGCGTCCCCCTCCGTCGGTATGCGACCCAACTCCGTCAGTACCAGGCCGCCGATGGTTTCGTACTCACCTTCCGGTGCCGAATACCCGGTGGCCGACGCAACCTCGTCGATACGCAGCAGACCTGCGCAATCCCATCCGTCGCCCGATCTGGAGACGTCGAGCTCCGGCTCGTCGTGTTCGTCGCGCACGTCACCGACGATCTCCTCGATCAGATCCTCCATCGTGACCATGCCCGCGGTGCCGCCGTATTCGTCGACGACGAGAGCGACCTGCATCCCGTCGGCACGTACCCGTTCCATCACCGCGTCGCCGTCGAGGCTGGACGGTACGACGGGAACGTCGCGCGCCAGGGACTCGACCGTCGTCGAGCGACGGTGCGCTCCGGCGACGGTGAACGCATGCTTGATGTGAACGACGCCGATGGTGTCGTCCAGGTCGCCGTCGACCACCGGAAAGCGTGAGAAGCCGGTCCGCGCAGCCGTTTCGATCAGATCGGCCACGGTCGCGTCGGTGGCGAGCGTTTCGATCTTGACTCGCGGCGTCATCAGTTCCTCGGCCGTGCGGTCGCCGAACTGCAACGACCGATCCACCAGTCGGGCGGTGTTCTCGTCGATCGACCCCTGCCGTGCCGATGTGCGGACCAGCGAACCCAGTTCCTGCGGCGACCGCGCGGATCTCAGTTCCTCGGCGGGTTCGATCCCGAGCCGGCGTACCAGCCAGTTCGCCGAGCCGTTGAGCCCGTTGATGGCCCACTTGAACACCAGCGAGAACCCGGCCATCGCGCCGGCGGTGACCCGAGCGGTCGACATCGGTTTCGCGATGGCGATGTTCTTGGGAACCAGTTCACCGAAGATCATCGAGAACGACGTCGCCAGGATCAGGGCCACCGCAAGTGAGATGCCGGCGGAGAGGGTCTCGGATGCGCCCAGCGCGTCGGCCACCGGCCGAATGAACCCGGCCAGCACCGGTTCGGCGAGATAACCGGTGATCAGTGTCGTGATGGTGATGCCGAGCTGGGCACCGGACAGCTGAAACGACAGTGTCTTGTGGGCGTGCAGAACCTGACGTGAGCGCAGGTCGCCGTTGTCGGCCTGTGACTCGACCGCACTGCGTTCGAGAGCAGTGAGGGAGAACTCGGCCGCAACGAACAGCGCCGTGCCGGCCGTCAGGGCGACGAAACCGAGCAGGCTGACGATGGTGAGAAGAAGAGCCACGTGTCAACTCCGCCTGAGCCGGGACCGTCGAAGCTGGGACAGGAGCATCGCGCCGCCGGAGTGCACGTGGCTGCCGAAATCGGTGTCGCCGGGTTTCTCTCCCGGCTCGATAGAGGATCCCTCCGAAGTGGAACCGTCGTCGTGTTGTTCCGAAGTTGCCGTGGCGGCAACCGAGATAGTGGGTGCCTCGGGCACCTGATTCCCTTCTGTCGGTTCGCGCTGTGGTCCCACTCCGTGAGGAGCCGACCGTTCGGCCACACGTCGAGAATCGAATGCTCGAATTTTCGACGAATGACGAGCGCGAACAACTGTGTTTGCTGTAGGCGAGTCTAACCGTGCCCGACCGTCACCACCCGGAGGCAGGGGCCGTCCCTCGGCGAATCCGGCAGCGGACTGGACTCCCAGAACTGCTCGTTCGGCCAACTCCGGGAGGGAACGGGCTCCCGCATACGTGCACGTGCTCCGAACTCCGGCACAGATGTGATCGATCAGATCCTCGACACCCGGCCGATCGGGATCGAGTCGCATCCGCGAACTGGAAATGCCCTCCTCGAACAAGGCCTTGCGAGCCCGATCGAACGCCCCGTCGGTGGCGGTACGCGCGGCAACGGCCCGCTTGGACGCCATGCCGAAGCTCTCCTTGTACCGATTGCCGGATGCGTCCACTCTCAGGTCGCCCGGTGACTCGTATGTGCCGGCGAACCACGAGCCGATCATGACGTTCGCAGCACCGGCAGCCAGAGCGAGAGCAACGTCACGAGGATGGCGCACACCGCCGTCGGCCCACACCGAAGCTCCGAGTTCGGCTGCCGCAGCCGAACAATCGGCCACAGCCGAGAACTGGGGGCGTCCGACGCCGGTCATCATTCGCGTCGTGCACATCGCTCCTGGTCCGACGCCGACCTTGACGATGTCTGCGCCCGCCTGCACCAGATCGCGTGTGCCCTGGGCAGACACCACGTTGCCAGCCGCCAGGGGGACACCGAGATCGAGGGACCGCACAGCAGCGAGGGCTTCGAGCATCTTCTCTTGATGCCCATGCGCGGTGTCCATCACGAGCACATCCGCACCGGCCTCGACCAGTGCGGTCGCCTTCTCCGCCACGTTGCCGTTGATGCCGACGGCGGCAGCGATACGGAGGCGTCCCGACGCGTCGACTGCGGGCGCGTAGATGCCGGTCCGAACTGCGCCGGTCCTGGTCACGACACCTGCCAGGGAGCCGTCGTTCTCGACGACGACGGCGAGGTGGGCGTGTGCCGCTTCCATCAGCTCGAAGACTTCCTTGGGCGACGCATGGCGAGGAACGCGCACGAAATCGGCCGATGCCACGGAACTGAGCCGGGCGAATCGGTCGACGTCGGCGCAGGCACTCTCGGTCACCACGCCGATCGGCTTGCCGTGTTCGACGATCACGACGGACCCGTGTGCGCGCTTGTGCACCAGAGCCAAGGCGTCGGACACGGACTCATTGGGGCCGAGTACGACAGGTGTGTCCGCGATCAGGTCACGACTCTTGACGAAGGCGACGGTCTCGGCGACGGCTTCGGTGGGGAGGTCCTGGGGGATCACTGCGATCGCTCCGCGACGTGCGACGGTTTCGGCCATCCGCCGTCCCGACACCGCGGTCATGTTCGACACGACGATCGGAATGGTGGTGCCCGAACCGTCGACCGTACTCAGGTCGACATCGAACCGCGACGTGACGTCGGTTCGGTTGGGGACGAGGAAGACATCGTCGTAGGTGAGATCGTAGGGCGGTCGGTGACCATCGAGGAACTGCACGTTGATCGAGACTACCGGTCGGGCGCAGTCGGGGCCGAAGCCCCGTCCACCGTCTCCGTTTCGATGCGGGTCGACGCCTGGGTCCGAGACAGTCGAATCGTCGTGACGACCATGACGGACACCGCCACGGCGATGATGGCGAGGGAAGCCCCGTCGGTCCTGATTCGCTCGTCCAGGACCGTGATGCCGATGAACGCCGCACCGAGAGGCTCGCCGATCGTGACGGCCGGTAGTGACGCGGACAGGGGACCGACCTGAAATGCTCGCTGCTGCAGATAGAACCCGAGAGCTCCGGATCCGACCAGCGCGTACGTCTGCCAGGCGGCCAGTGCTCCGAGCAGGTCGCTCTCCACGAGATCGGTGACGAACTTCGTCAGAGCCGCAGCCAGCCCGAACAGCATTCCTCCCGCGGCTCCGAGCAACAGAGCCCGCGCGCCGGGAGTTCTCAGCATGAGCCCGCCCACCGCAGCGCCGCCGATCACGACCGCGGCGATGATCAGCGGAACCGCCCAGTCGGACAGAGGGGCGTCGGTATTGCCTTCGCTGGGATCGCCGACCACGATGAACACCGCGAGGGCGGCGGCCAGGAGAAAGGCGAGCGTCCACGTCGAAGCTGGGAGTGCGCGGCCGGCCAATTTCGCCGACATCGGGAGGGCGAACAGCAGGGCGGTGACGAGCAACGGCTGCACGACCAGGACCGAACCGACCCACAGTGCAGCGATCTGAACCGCGTAGCCGCCCGCGTCGCCGAGTACGCCCACCCACCATCTCGGGCTTCGGATCAGAGCCGAGAGCAGCGACGTTCCCTCCGGAACCGATGCTGCGGCGCTCTGCTGTGCCACCGACGCGCAGGCGAACAGGAATGCCGAAACCAGGGCGAGCGCGATCGGCAACCAGGAGGAGGTCACCCGCGTCGTCCTCGGCTGCCGCCGCGCCTGCCTCCGGCCCGCCCGCTTCGCTCGTGTCGGACGGGTGCGGTACCGCGTCGAGAACTGCGAGGTGCTGGTGGTTCCGCCGCCTCGGCCGGGAGCGGCCTGCCGATGGGTGTACGAGCCCCGGTCAATCGACGCCACGAGGTGGGATCGGTCTCGGTATCGACCACCGTTGCCGTGACACCGGCATCGCCGGCCATGGCACACACGTGATCCAGCTGTTCGGCGGTGGCCAACGTCACGACGGTTCCGCTGGCTCCGGCGCGTGCAGTGCGGCCTGCGCGATGCACGTAGTCCTTGGAGTCCAACGGTGGGTCGACGTGGACCACGAGGGTGACGTCGTCGACGTGAACCCCACGTGCTGCAACATCGGTCGCGATCAGTGCAGTCGATGCGCCGTCGCCGAAAGCCGCCAGCGAGCGTGTGCGGTGCGCCTGAGTCTTGTTGCCGTGCAACGACGATACCGATACACCCAGCCGGCGGCAGTCGTCGGTGAGTCGGTCGACCGCGTGAGTGGTGCGGACGAACAGCAACGTGCGACCGTCGCTGTTGGCAAGTGCGGCAGCTACTTCGGTCTTGCGGGCAGCATCGACCCGAAACACGTAGTGGGCAATGTCGGGCTCGCTCACCGACTCCGCTGTGGAATGTTCGGCCGGATCGTTCAGGAACTTCTCGACCAGGCGGTCGACGTCCTCGTCCAGGGTCGCCGAGAACAGCAGCCGTTGCCCGCCTGCCGGTGTCGCGGCGAGGAGCGAATCGACCTGGGGCAGAAATCCCATGTCCACCATGCGATCCGCCTCGTCGATCACAGTCACCTCCACACGATCCAACGTGATCGAGCGTCGCTGGAGCAGGTCGTTGAGGCGACCGGGGGTGGCAACCACGATGTCGATTCCGCGCTGGATCTCTCGGACATTGCGCTCGAGCGGAACGCCGCCCACCACACCGACGCTGCGTAAGCCGAACGTCGCACCGTGGACGTCGAGCACTTCCTGGATCTGGAGCGCGAGTTCGCGAGTGGGAGCCAGTACGAGTCCACGCGGTGCACCGGGCTCACTGCGACGGCCGGCGAGCCGCACGAGCAGCGGAAGCCCGAACGCGAGAGTCTTTCCCGATCCTGTCGGAGCACGGCCGAGCACATCGCGGCCCGCGAGCGCATCGGGCAGGGCGGCGGACTGGATCGGAAACGGCTCGGAGACACCCGCTTTCCTCAGCGAGTGCACGAGAACCACGGGCAGTCCCAGTTCTGCGAACGATCGAACGGATTGACCCGGCATGGATGTGACCCTACCGCTGCGTCGAGCACGCGTCGGAATCTTCTTGTCGGTGCCCCGCGCGATACTCGGCGTAGAACGCATGTTCGATCGGCGTTCGACACCGTGATCGCCGAGGGGGCGATCGCACGCAGAGTGTGGGGGAGCTATGTGCAAGATGTGTCAGGGCTACAGCGTCGACGAGTACATCGAAGGTGTGAAACGCACCATCGACAGGTGTGGGTGGGCTCTGCAGTACGTCGAATCGGAAGTCGATCCCGACGGTATCCACCCGGCGTTCTGTTACACGGTCGGTCTCACGAATTTCGGGAGCCCGGAGATCGTCACGACGGGGCGCGGGCCGCATGAGTCCTCGCGAATTCTCAATTCGCTCGGCGCCTCGGTAGTCTCGGGAATGTTGGAGCTCGAATCCGGAATTGGCTGCACTGCAGCAGGATTCGAGTTGTTCACCATCGACGTACCGGACTGTGCGGAGATTCTCTACACAGCGTCCGACGTCTACGGCCGAGGGTGCTTCAGTGCCGTGCAGGCGGTGTGGAAGGACCTGGACGGTGCACTGCCGTGGGAGGGCATCCCGTCGACGGTGGTCCAACCGGTCCTCGGGCCGGTACCCGTCTGACCGGGTTCCCCGGTGCTGTATCGGTGGCGCTGCGTGGTGAACGCAGCGCCACCGGCGGACGATCGTCGGTCAGGCTTCGATCTCGGAACGATCGCCGCTCCACAGAGTGTGGAACTTTCCTTCCGAGTCGGTTCGCTCGTAGGTGTGCGCCCCGAAGAAGTCTCGCTGTCCTTGGGTCAGAGCGGCCGGTAGACGCTCTGCCCGCAACGCGTCGTAATAGGAGAGCGAGGACGCGAACGCGGGTACCGGAATGCCCAACGAGGCCGCGGTGATGACGACCCGACGCCAGCTGTCGATGGCGTTCTCGATGGCGTCACGGAAGTACGGGGCCAGGATCAAGCTCGGCAGTTCGGCGTTGTCTTCGTACGCGTCCTTGATGCGATCGAGGAACCGAGCTCGAATGATGCAGCCACCGCGCCAGATCGTGGCGAGGTCACCGGGATGCAGATTCCAGTCGTATTCGGCACTGCCCGCGGCGATCTGGTCGAAGCCCTGTGCGTAGGCGACGATCTTCGACGCGTACAGAGCCCGACTGATGTCGTGCGTGAACTGCTCCGCATCGGTCGGCTTGTCGGCGAGAGTTCCCGAGGCGAGCCCGACGGCTGCCTTGCGCTGAGCGCGTGACCCCGACAGCGCCCGAGCGAACACCGCCTCGGCGATACCGGTGACGGGAACGCCGAGGTCCAGGGCAGCCTTGACGGTCCAACGACCGGTGCCCTTCTGCTCCGCTGCGTCGACGATCACGTCGACGAGAGGCTGACCGGTCTTGGCGTCGACCTGGCGGAGAACCTCGGCGGTGATCTCGACGAGGTAGCTCTCCAGATCACCGTTGTTCCACTCGGTGAACACGTCCGCTACCTGAGCCGGCGTGTAACCGAGGGCGTCGCGGAACAGGTTGTACGCCTCGCCGATGAGCTGCATATCGGCGTATTCGATGCCGTTGTGGACCATCTTGACGAAGTGTCCGGAGCCGTCGGGTCCGATGTGGGTGCAGCACGGCGTGCCGTCGACCTGCGCTGCGATGGATTCCAGCAGCGGTCCGAGGGCCTTGTAGGACTCGGCCGGACCACCCGGCATGATCGACGGTCCGTTGAGAGCGCCTTCCTCGCCGCCGGAGATACCGGCACCGACGAAGAGCAGTCCGCGCTCCTTCATGGCGGCCTCGCGACGGATGGTGTCGGTGTAGAGGGCGTTGCCACCGTCGATGATGATGTCGCCCTCCTCCATCGCGCCTGCAAGCTCCTCGATCACCGCGTCGGTGGGGTCGCCTGCCTTGACCATGATGAGCACTCGGCGCGGCTTCGCGAGAGCGGCGACGAACTCCTCGATGGTTTCGGTGCGAATGAAGGTGCCCTCGGTGCCGTGCTCGGCGATCAGGGCATCGGTCTTGGCGACACTGCGGTTGTGCAATGCGACGGTGTGGCGTGATGGGCGAAGTTGCGGGCGATGTTGGAGCCCATGACGGCGAGTCCGGTGACTCCGATCTGAGCCAGTTCTGTCGGTTCTGCTGCTGAGGTCATACCGACAGCTTTCCCTGCCGAGAGATTTCGCGCGAGCCAACCCCCCGGCCGGTGTCGAACCCGACCACCGGCAACGACAACGGGTGCCGCATTCGCGAAGAATGCGGCACCCGTTTGTGCAGTTCCGGTCGGATCACGACCTCACGGTGACGAAGCGATCAGTGGCTGCGAGCCGGACCGTCGAAACCGTCGTACGAACGGCGTTCCGTGCGGCTGCGGAAGCCACCGGAGCGGTGCTCGTCCTGGCGGGGGCCGGACGCGGGACGACGGTTGTCGGAGCCACGGTTGTCGGAGCCGCGACCTTCGTAGCCACGACCCTCGGAGCCGCGGTACGAGCTCGAGTCGGAGCGACGCGGGCGGTCACCCTGGTAGCCCTCGCTGCGCGGGTTGGAGCCCTGGTATCCGCCGCCGCTGCGGGGATTGG
>NZ_BAOX01000001.1:0-86552 GCF_000813105.1 Rhodococcus sp. BS-15
GGAATAGTCCTCGCTGCGCGTCGGCTTCCGACCGGCATTCGCGACAGCACAGATCCCTTGGACGTACTGTCGCTTGCTCTGGCTATGGTCGGGCTACCTCTGACGGTCTACTGCATCAGCACTGTCGGCGACGGCGCGTTCCCATGGATCACTTGCATATTGGGTGTCGCAGCCCTCATTGCGTTCTTATTGCGGTCGGTGCGCGGCACCGGGACGCTCATCGACCTGACGCTGCTGCGAGACCGTCAATTCACCGCCGCATCCTTGGAAGTGTTCTTTGCCGGCGCGGCGCTCTTCGGCGGATTGATCGTGATGCCGCTGTATTTCCAACTGCAGTTGGGCGTCGACATCGTCGACGCCGGCCTGCTACTGATGGCATTCAGCCTCGCTGCCGCCGTGACCTTTCCGGTTGCTGGATGGCTTACCGATCGATTCGGGGGCGGACCAGTCGCCGCCGTCGGACTCGTGGTGACCGTGGCCGCAACGGTTCCCCTGGCTTTCCTGCCCGAGAACCCGAACCTGGTCACGCTCGAGATGCTTCAGGCAGTCCGCGGCGTCGGGTTGGCTCTGGCGGGTTCACCGGGCGTGTCAGCGGCCCTGGCCGCTGTTCGCCCCCACAAGATTGCCGACGCGAGCGTTCAGGTCAATATCTTCTCTCGCGTCGGTGGCGCGGTGGGGAGCTCCCTGTTGGTGACCGTAGTAGTCGAAGACGGAGCGGGCGAATCGGTTTCACCGAGCGACTTTCGAGTTGCGTTCTGGTGGTTGACCGGCACAGCCGTAGCCGCACTAGCCGCCTCACTATGGCTGACAATCGAACAACAACGAAAGAGCAGACGATGACAAGTATCGGCATCATCATCGGAAGTACCAGGCCTGGCCGGAAGAGCTCATCCGTCGCCGAGTGGGTTCGCATGCAAGCTGCCGGTTGCAGCGACGCGCACTTCGAGTTGATCGATCTCGCTGATTTCGACCTCCCACACCTCGATGAACCAGCGGCGGCGGCGATGAGCCGAGACTATCGAGGGCAACACACCATTCGATGGTCAAGCGCGATCGACCGCTACGACGGATACATCTTCGTCACCCCCGAATACAATCACGGTCCGACCGGGGTGTTGAAGAACGCGATCGACTACCTGTACTACGAATGGCGTGACAAGGCAGTAGGTTTTGTGGGCTACGGCACGTCCGGGGGTACCCGAGCCGTCGAGCAGCTACGTCTTGTGACCGCGGAACTTCACATGGCCAGCGTGCGAGACCAAGTCGCGTTGTCGCTGTTCGACGACTTCGACTCCGAAGGCAACATTGCACCACGCGACCACCATCGACAGACTTTGAGCCGCATGGTCGATCAGGTGGTCGCTTGGTCGCAGGCGCTGGCACCTCTACGGGGCATGTGACGCTATTCGCGTAGCCCAGCTCAGCGCGCGAGCATCACCTCGACGGCACCTGCCATTCCAGACGACGCACGCACCTGACGATGTAGGTAATCCGCACGGTCGGCATAGCCGCTGTCCCCAAGGACAGTGTCCACTGCCTTCCTGATTCGTCTGGAACCAACTCGTGTCCGGGCGATTCCGATGCCGATTCCGCTCCACTCGACACGAGCAGCCACGTCTGCCTTGTCTTGGGATCGACCGACGCTGACTACCGGCACCCCATGGCGGAGCGCGAAGCCAACCCCGCCGTATCCACCGTTGGTGATGAACGCGGATAGAGTTGGGAAAACGACGTCGTACGGCAAATCGGTTGCTAGATAGGTGTTTTTCGGCAATCGGCCGTCGAACTCGTCCAGTTCACGCCCCACCGATACGAGGACGTTGATGGGCCGGTCGGCGAGAGCTTCGATGGTCGGCAACACCAAATGCGAAAGATCCGTTTCGGCCGATCCCTGCGTCACCAAGACCGTCGGGATACTGCGGTCGAGGTCATTCCACCAGTCTGGAAGTCCATGAGCGGTTGTGTCGCTGACCGCAAGCGGTCCCACGAAGTGCACGAGGCGTGTGTACTCGTCCGGAATCGGAAACTCGAATTCGGGGACGGTCAACTGGACGATGTCGTCCACGAGACTGAGCCAGTCCAGAATGGACACCGGCAGGTCGGCCCCGACTCGCCGGATGCTCTGTTCGGCACGCCTCTGCGCGGCCCGCAGTGCCAGTGACCGAATAGCCACGTTAGCCAGCTCATTTCGCAAGCGACCCGACCAGGTACGCCCCGGTTGCCAACCCAAACCAGCTGGAGGTCGGTCGCCACCTGGTATCGAAAGAGGATTGCTCCCCCATGCCACGATCCTGGGACGAGTGTGGTTCGGGCTCAAAAGAAGTGGAATCGCCCCGAAGAACATTGATTCGACGACGACAACCTCGACCTCTTCTCGGGCGAGGATTCGCTGAATCATCTCCGACTGCGGAACCAATGGTTCGATGAAGATGTGCTCCAAGTCGAATTGCGCGCGCCGGGTACCACGAAGCCCGGCGCGCACGGGAAACACACTGTCGAGATCGTTTTCGTCGAAGTCCACCTCCACCGGCAGCGGCTCGAAAACAGCACCGACCGACTTGACCGAATCCTGGTATCGCCTTCCTGTCAGCACCAGTACACGGTGTCCGAGACCGACCAAGCGCTCGACAATAGGCAGCATCGGGGCGACGTGACCACGAAACGGCCCTGCACAGAACATGATCGAAGCCACTAGACGCCTCCCAGAATGGGTCAACAATTGACTACACTGACACTGTACCGAATACGATCGTCATCGTGACTGACACCCGCAGATACGATTCACCGACCCGAGCCGAAGCTGCGTCGCGAACTCGGCGCGCCGTAGTCGAAGCTGCAGCGGAACTGTTCGAGACCAACGGATTTGCCGGTACCACCATGCGCTCTATTGCCGAGCGCGCGCAGGTGAGCGTCGAGACGGTCAACGCCCTCGGGCCTAAACACGACCTGCTCCGAGCCGCATTCGAGCGTCGGTTTCTTGGGGGCTCCCTTCCCGGCGGAGAGTCGGCCATCGCGTTGGACGCAATCGATGCCGACTCCGTACGGACAGTTCTTGGACCGCTGATCCAGCAGTTCAACAGGTCCGTCGGCATGCACCGAACCCTCGTCGCCGCCGCCGACGCAGACGGCAATGCCCGCAATCTCGTCAACGAGCTTCGAGCCACCCAGCGTCGACAGATCTTCGACCTGCTTGATGCCCACACAGGTGCGCGAAGGGCCGAACGACGTCGAGCCGCCGATGCATTGTCGTTCGTGTTGTCGCACCACGCGTACGACCACTTCGTCGTTGGGTGCCGCTGGACTGAAGTGCAATACGAAGACTGGGCCGCGCGTGCAGTGCTCGAGGAAATGCGACGACTGCACCCGTGACGGGCCAATGGGTTTCACTCCGGACGCGGCTGCATGATGGGGTAACACCGTGATCGATCACGACGCATCGTCGCCTGTCCCACCGCGGACGCTGACGTGGGTTCGTCGACATCTGGGTGTCGGAGAACGAATCACAGAGATCGAGCAGATGTCGGGCGGCTCCACGGCAGAAGTACGAAAGTTGACCGTCGTCGCATGGGCGCAGCTTGGCGCGAAGCCGGACGGACGGACCTGACGCCACACGTCATCGAAGATCGGCTGGGCGCCTATATCTCGTTGTTGATGAATGGCCCGAAGCGAGCCGGCGATATCTGAGTGATGACCGACGCCAACTCGTCCCTCCTCGAGGACATTTGCGCTCGATCTCATCTCCGGGACACACGCGAACAGACACAGCTCCGCTCTACGCTTCTCGGTTGCGAGACTGCACGATCCACGCTCCGACCAGGATGACGGGGATACCGATGTAGACAGCAAAACGAATATCCTCCCCTCCGACAATGGTGCCGACGACAGTGGCGACGATCGGTACGAAGTAGGTGGCCACCGATGCTCTCGTCGGGTCCGTTCGTCCGGAGAGCCACGCGAAGACGACAAACGCGCCGCCTGTGCTGAAGGCTCCTAGCGCGAGCACAGCCGCAATCGGTACTGGGTCCGGCGTACTCGACAGCACTGACGGCATACCCGGAAGCACCAGGAGCAACGCAGCAATCCACATCGCTCGCATCACCACCGGCAATGCCCCGTATCGTCGCTGCAAGGGACCGGCGATGTTGAACGCTATTCCGTAGAGTGCCACTGCAACGAGAACCAGAGCTACCGACGTCGACGAGTTCGCGCCGCCGCCGTCGAGACTGGAGAGGCAGACCAGAAGGACACCTGAAAAGCCTGCCAGCAAGCCAAATACCACGATTGTTCTTGGCAGCCGGTGGTGAAGTATCGCCGCCACGATCGCCGTGAACAGCGGAGCGGACCCATTCACGACACCGGCAATGGCGGAGTCCAGATGCTGTTCGGCGACGGCGAACAGAGTCATCGGTAGCGCCATCCATACGATTGCCAACAGCACGATCGGACCGTGGTTCCTCCACGGGATACGGGTACGAGATGCCGGAATTGCAGCGAGTATCCCTGCAGCCACCGCCGCACGGGCGAAGGCAACACCGAAGGGGTCGAGCAGATTCAGCGACTCCCGAATGAGAAAGAAGGACATTCCCCAGGCGAGTGCGACGTAGGTAATCGCGGACGCGACCTGGACGTTTCGGGGACGCTCCTCGGCCGCGGTCAAAGTCCTCTGTCCCGGATTTCGAGTGGTAGCGACTGGTCGACCAATCCGTGTGCGAAGCAACGCTTGTCGTAGCTCATGGTTCGATCTCAGCACTGATCCCTGCTATGGGACAGCCGGGACCGCTGAACGTTTCTACATCGAGGATTCAGTTCGATCGATGCAGTCTCGAGGTAAGGCGCGCGCTTCTGGATCCGACGAACTTCGCTTGTCACGGGCGGCCACTTCCAGAGCCAGCACCGTTTCTCGAACGGCGGGGCGGATGGCGATCGACCGTCGCCGGCCCGCGTACACCGTGCGCAGCGGAGCAGGCGTCAGCCCGATCATGCGGACACCCGGTGGAAGCGGTCCTCGTCCCAGTCTCGGAATCAGTGCAATGCCGAAACCCGCAGCAACCATGGACAACTGCGTCGCATGTTCTCCCGCGGTGTAGGCCACATCCGGCCGAGCACCGACACTTCGGAGGGTGTCCGTCAGCCAGTCGTGGCACTGCCAGCCTGTCGGCCACATCACCCATTTGTCCTGCGCCACATCGTTCAATGTGACCGTGCTGTGGTCCGCCAGTCGGTGGCCGTCAGGAACGGCGATGTCGAAAACGTCGGTGAGCAGCCGTGCGGTCGCCACCTCGGGTGGGAGTATGAGCCGTGCACTCTCCCAGTCCTGGATGATGGCAATGTCGACGTTGCCACGAAGGAGTTCGTCGATCGATTCCTTGGGCTCCCTCTCGAATACCTCGATGTGCAGAGCTGGGAACGTGCTCGTGAGCTGCGACAGCACGGTCGGCAGCAATCCTCGGACCGCCGAGGAAAACCCGGCGATCTTCACATTCCCGACCACTGACCCCTTGTACGCCGCCAGTTCGGCCTCTGCCTCGGCCATCATCGCCAGCATGCCGTCTGCCCGTTCGACCAACAGCTTTCCAGCACCCGTGAGCCGTACCCCGCGACCACTTCGCTCCAACAAAATTTGCCCAGCTTCCCTCTCCAGCTTGGCAATTCGTTGCGATACCGCGGATGGCGTGATGTGCAGGATCTGCGCGGCAGTGGACACCGATCCTGTCCGCGCCACGGCGGCCAGAGCGTTCATTCCACCGAAGTCCAGCATTATGCGAGATTACCCAATCCCAGGTGTCGGCCTGCACCAAGACCAATTTCCCGAAGGGGGTTCCGCCCTTCAGGCGACGTAGCGACGCAACCACCACGTCATCTGAAGTGATTGGAACCGCCGAATCGATGACGGGTCGTATCCCGTGTTCGTCGATGAACGTTGCCAGCTGCTCGTACATCTCGCGCGAACCGGTTTCGATTCCGTGGATGGTCACGTTGCGGGTCACGAATTCGTAGGTGTTGATCGATGCCGACAGACCTGCGATCAGGCCGACGAAACTGATGCTGCCGCCGATGCGCACCGCGCGCAGAGATACGTTGAGATTCTCCCCTCCGACGGTCTCGACCACATGGTCGACACCGCGACCGTCGGTCCAGTTCATGACATTGTCCGCGACGTCGTCGTGACCGTAGTCGATGGTGTGTTCTACACCTAGCTCTCGCGCGAGCGCCAGCTTCTCTTCACTGCTGGAGGTGACAGCCACGCGAGCGCCACGAGCCCGCGCCAGTTGAATCGCCTGCAGCGCAACGCCTCCGGTCCCATGGATCAGCACGGTCTGTCCAGGTGCGACCTGCCCTCGGACCACCACCGCATGCCAGGCCGTGACACCCGCGACGGGCAATGTCGCCGCCTCCGCGTCGGTCAGCGTCCGCGGAGGTGCCGCCGCCTCGTCTTCGTGAACGACGACGTAATCCGCAAGCATGCCGCGATTGACCGGCCCGCCCACGGGGAGTACATACTTCCCGTCGTCCAGGTCGCCACCGCGCCAGCGTGGAAGAAACATCGCAGATACTCGGTCACCGAGCCCGAAGCGCGTCACCTCGGTCCCACGCGCGACGACCACACCGACGCCGTCGGAAACCGGAACAACAGGACTCGTGGGCCGCCAACCGGAATCCCCTTCGATGACCAGAAGATCGCGGTAGTTCAGTGACCACGCGCGCATACGAAGCAGCACCTCGTGTTCACCGGGAGACGGCACCGATGTGACGGTGCGTTCGAGGGCGTCTATGCCGCCACCGTCCGTCAGCCACGCAGTCATCGTTTGGGTTGATTCCGTCCGGCTTTTGCTTATCTCCATGTCTCCAGGATGCGTGCCACACCCGCTTCGCACGACTGGCAAATGCGACTCTTGTCGACAAGATCCCGCCACGGGGTCAAGATATCGATGTGCTCAGTACTGTCACGGTGATTCTGCAGGAACCTGTTGCCGTGTTCGAGCTCGGTGTTCTCGCCGAGATATTTGGGGTGGATCGCTCCGACGACGGGGTGCCTGCGTTCGACTTTCGAGTATGCACCGAAGCGCCGGGCAAGCAATTGTCCTCCGGCAACGGAACCTCGATCCTCACGCACCTACCTCTGTCAGCGGCCCATGACGCAGATTTGGTCACACTGATCTCGTCACCCATCGGTCGACCTCCGTCCGACGCGGTGATGCAGACCGTGCGAGATGTTCATGACCAAGGAGCTCAGCTACTTTCGGTGTGCACCGGGGTCTTTGCGCTCGCATACTCCGGTATCCTCGACGGACGTCGCGTCGCCACTCACTGGCGTCACGCGCCGCAGCTCGCCGCCGATCACCCGAGCATCATCGTCGATGCAGACCTGCTCTACCACCAGGATGGCCCCATCGTCTCCAGCGCGGGTACTGCCGCCGGAATCGACGCATGCCTCCACTTGATTCGGACTGCATACGGTCCTGCCGTCGCGAACCGAATTGCGCGCCGCATGGTCGTGCCCGCCCATCGACGCGGCGATCAGCGCCAGTTCGTCGACGCGCCTGTCAGTCTCGCACCGGACCACGGCCTCCAGAACGTCATCGATTGGATCGACAGCCACCTTGCCGACCCACTGACTACCTCCGATCTTGCTCGCGTCGCGGGCGTGTCGCCGCGGACGCTCGTCCGACGCTTCTCGAACGAGATCGGCTCTACACCGCACGGTTGGCTTACTCAGCGACGGATCGCCCGTGCGCAGGAGCTGTTGGAGCTGAACCAGTCGTCGATCGAGGCAGTTGCAGCCAGCACTGGGTTCGGCTCGGCTCCCCTTTTGCGCCAGCACTTCCGACGCCTGATCGGAATCACGCCCACCGAGTTTCGTAGACAGTTCGCCGCCGAACCGTGATCAGCGCGCTCGAGCGGAGCGACTGCGGGCCTGAGACATCGACGTTGGGGACGCCCGATCATCGTCGCTACCGGCACTGATTCCGAAGCCGCAGACGCGGTGTACGGATATTGCGACTTGAACGTGTTCAAAAACAGGTCTAGGTTCATGTTGAACACGTTCAGATCGAGGTGAATCGATGGCTCGCACGTCCGAGACTCGCGACAAGGTGGTCGAGGTAGCTCTTCGGCTGTTTCGCGAGGAGGGGTTTCAAGCAACCACCATGCGTCGGATTGCCGACGAAGCCGGCGTCTCGCTCGGGAATGCGTACTACTACTTCGCGGGCAAAGACGAGCTGGTCAACGAGTTGTACATCGTGATTCAGCGCGATCATCGCGAGCGTGCTCTCCACGTCCTCGTCGACGGCGGATCACTGTCCGAAAACTTTGCTGCCATTCTGCATTCCGGTTTGGACGTGATGGAGCCGTATCACGCCTTCGGTGGATCCTTCCTGCAGTTGGCGTTGCCCACCCGGTCCAGTTCCAGTCCGTTCTCGGAGGAATCGTCCGACGCCAGGTCCATGGCCATCGACCTCATGCGAATTACCTTGGAGACGTCGAAACAGAAGGTTCCGGGATCTCTGAAGGATGTTCTGCCACAGCTGCTCTGGATGATCTACATGGGTGTCACCCTCCATTGGGTCACCGATTCTTCGGACAACCAGGCGCGCACCCGCACCTTGGTCGACGAGCTCGTGCCGGTGGTGGCCAAAGCCGTACGCCTCGCTCGCCTCCCGGTGGCGCGGGGGTTGGTCACCGACGTGGCCGGCCTGTTGAAACGAATGACGTCCCCAGAAGGGCTCCAACAATGAGTGATTCACCATCGACCGTCGTCCTGTGCGGTGCCTCCGGCTACATCGGACGGTACCTGCGTAGCTACTACGAAGATCGCGGTATTCGTGTCAGGACCGTCGGCCGCGGAACATCCAGCGATGCAACGTGGTCCGATCATCGCAGCCTCGTCGATGTGCTCGACGGTTCCGATCTGGTCGTCAATCTCGCAGGCCGCTCGGTGAGCTGTCGCTACAACAAGACGAACGCGGACGAGATCATGTCATCGCGCATCCAGACGACGGCGCAACTCGGCCGTGCCATTGCCGACGTAGAAAACGCACCTCGATTGTGGGTCAACGCCAGCACCGGCACTATCTATCGCGATTCGCGTGACAGGCCGATGGACGAACGATCCGGCGCCATGGGGTCGGGATTCTCCGTCGAGGTCGCCCGTGCCTGGGAGCGCGAACTGTTCGAAGCAGATGTGACCATTCGCAAGGTGGCGCTTCGTATGTCGATCGTGCTGGGCGCAGGCGGCGGGGCCATCAACCCGATCATCGATCTCGCCAGAGTGGGGCTCGGCGGAAAGATGGGCGACGGCGGCCAGATGTTCAGTTGGGTTCATGTCGCCGATGTCGCTCGTGCCCTCGATCATCTCTACGACAACACTGGTATCTCCGGGCCGGTCAACGTTGCTACTCCGTTCCCGGTAACCAACGAGGACATGATGCAGCAGGTCAGGAATGTTCTCGGCCGCAGTCACGGTCTACCGACACCGGCGTGGCTGCTTCAGTTCGGTGCACGGGTGATTCGCACCGAGGCCGAACTGGTCTTGAAGAGCCGATGGGTGGAGCCACATGTGTTGACAGGCAGTGGTTTCGAGTTCCAGTATCCGAAGCTGGACGATGCGCTTGTCGACATCGCATCCGAGACGCCCCGGGGATTGCTCCCCGTCGCCCTGGGATAACGACGGGGAACCCTCGAACCTAGACGAGCGACGCAGACAAACCTCCGTCCAGGATGTAGTGGCTTCCGGTGATCCATGACGCCCGGTCGGAGGCGAGGAACAGCGTCACTTCCGCGATGTCCTCCGGTGTTCCCAGCCGTCCTTGCTTGGCTTTGACGAGGTCACCGAACGGGATCTGTGTTGCGGCTTCGAAGTCCGGGACCAGTCGATCGACCATTGCGGTATCGGCGAATCCGGGGCACACGGCGTTCACTCGCACTCCCGATGCGCGCATCTCGATGGCAGCGACGCGCGTGAGCTGGATGACTGCAGCCTTTGTGGCACAGTAGGACCCGAGCAATGCGGTACCGCCCACCCCGGCGAGCGAGGCGATGTTGACGATATTGCCCTTCGACTCGACCAATGCACCGATCGCGGCCTTCATCACCAGGAACGTGCCCTTGACGTTGACGGCGCAGATCTTGTCGAAGCTCTCCGTCGACTGCTGGAGCAGCGGTGACGACACTTCGATTCCCGCATTGTTGACGACGATGTCGAGTCCGCCGAGAATTTCCACGGCCTGCGCCACCGCACTCTGCACCTGACTCTCGTCGGACACATCGCAGTTCGCGATGCCGGCGGCACCGATCTCCTCGGCCGTCTTGGCTGCTGCGCCTTCGTCGATGTCGCTGACGACGACACGAGCGCCGCGCTCGATGAACATCTGGGAGATGGCTTTTCCGATGCCGGCTCCGGATCCGGTCACGAATACTCGCTTGCCCTCGAACTCTGTCATGGTGTGCTTCCCTTCGATGATGAGTGAGACATGGTGCTGCGTACTTCGGTCTTGAGGATCTTTCCCACTTTCGAGCGGGGAAGGTCGGTCCAGATCTGAATCTGTTTGGGTGCCTTGATGCTTCCGATTCGCGCCTTCACGTGGGTAATCAGCTCCTCGTCGGACGCGTCACGGCCGGGCCGCAACAGGACTGCCGCGGTGACGCGTTCGCCCCACTTGTCGTCGGGCAGTCCGACGACGGCGCATTCCTTCACCGACGGATGCGACAGCAGGGCCTGTTCCACCTCGGCCGAGTAGACGTTGAACCCGCCCGTGATGATCATGTCCTTCGCACGATCGACCACGTACAGGTAGCCATCGTCGTCGAGGTACCCGATGTCACCGGTGTGGTGCCACCCGTGTGCACCCACTTCGGCTGTGGCGTCGGGATTCTCGTGATAGCCCTGCATCACGAGGGGACCGCGAACGACGATCTCGCCACGCTCGCCGCGCTCGACCAGTCCACCGTCGTCGTTCATGATCGCCACCGTTGTCAGCCGAGTCGGCTTGCCTGCCGAACTCAGTCGCTCGGTAGCAATCGATCCGTCGCTGCGGAAGTGATCGGCCGGAGCGAGTGTTGCGATCATGTTCGGTGCCTCGGTCTGGCCGAACAGCTGTCCGAGAACCGGCCCGATGCGGGTCAGTGCCTCTTCCAGTCGAGTCGGTGACATCGGTGCGGCCCCGTACCAGAGGCACCGCAGCGAAGACAGATCCGTGACGTCGAGATCCGGATGATCGAGCACGCCGTAGATCACCGTCGGCGGCAGAAACGCGTGGGTGATCCCGTGTTGTTCTATGAGCGACAGGAACTGTCCGACGTCGGGAGCACCCATGACAACGACGTGTCCGCCCAGACTGAGGATGGGAAACGTCAGCACGCCCGCAGAATGAGTCAGCGGCGCGAGAGCCAGGTATCTGGGTCGATCCCCGAAGGGGTAGCTCATGAGTGCCGTTGCCGTGGAGGTCATCATGTTCTCCTCGGTCAGCCTCACCCCCTTGGGTTTTCCGGTCGTACCGCCGGTGCCGGCGATCATGCACAACCCGTCCGCCGGTCGTCTCTCCGCAACAGAATCGGAGCCGCGTTCGACGAGCCAGCTGTCGTACGAGAGCGCTCCCGGCACGTCGCCGTCCAGGCAGACGAGCCATTCCAGCCGAGGAAGCTGCTCGCGAATGCGACCGACGAGATCGGCGAAGGCTTTCTGGAAGAACAGGAATCGGCAGCCGAAGAGCTCGAACAGTTGACGGTTCTCGTCTGCTTCGTTGCGTGGATTGATGGGGCACCACACCGCCCCTGCCCGCGAGATCGCGAATACACAGGTCAACGCCAGCGGGTCGTTGGCGGAGAGCACGGCGACCCGGTCACCTGCTTCGATCCCGTTGTGCTGCAACGCAGCGGCGATGGCCACTGTGTCGTCGTACACCTGGCCGTAGTTTCGGGTGGTGTCACCGATGGTGAGACAGGGCGCGTCTCGGCCCAGTGACACACCTTTGTCGAGGTAGTCGGACAGCCGCATCGGCCCTGTCCTCAGCTGTGTGCAGTGACGATGGGTTCGAGCACCAGTCCGAACGCGCGGAGCACGCCGAGCAGTTCCCGATGTCCGAATGCCTGGCAACTCGAGGCGAATCCGACCTTCCTCGGCGGTCCCTGCAGCAGATGCGCCGCCGCGTAGGCGTTGAGCAGTGCGGTCTGCTTGTAGTTGCAGTTGCCGTGAATCACGGTGTGCACACGACCGAGTGGTCCCGACGCGTAGACCGAGTCGAGCGAGGTGTTGATGCGCGGGTTCTCCCGTGGGGGCGTCTCGCTGCGCACCGACGACGACACCGTGTCGATGATCTGGTACTTCTCCGCATCGGACTTGCCCTCCATCTGAGCCATTGCGGCAGAGATTATTTGAGGCACTGCCAGCATCAGAGGCTTGTTGATCACACCGCCCAGGGCCCGAGCATTCGCTACGCGCGGATCGTTCTTGAACCACACCGGATGGGATGTCCCACCCCAGGGCAGAGCCAGGCCCAGGTCGTGCTGGCCGGGCACAACGACCTGCATGACGCCGTCGTCCGGCCATTCGACGTACTCGTTCTGCTCCAGGTAGTAGGCCTTGGAGAACGCGGCGTTGGTGAGGATCGTGTTCGTCGACGCGACCGTCGGGTGTCCCTTCCAGAAGACCTCGATGTCGAGTGTGTCCAGCCCCGGCGTCTCGAGGCAGATGTTCGCAGCGATCTCACCGATGCTGTACATCTGCGCCAAACCTGGTGTGAGTACGAGGTTTCGGGATGCGAACTCGGCGCCGTACTTCGCCTCGGCGTCGATCATCCAGTCCTGCTCACCCGTGGTGTCGGTGTAGTGCGCACCGATCTCGATGCACGCCTGCGCAACTTCGTGGCCGTACCGCGAGAACGGACCGACCGTGTTGAGGACGATCTCGGCACCCCGGAAGGCTTCGGCGAGAGCCGCTGCGGTGTGGTCGACCTCGACGACGTCGTACTCGACGGTCTCGATTCCGGGAACCACGTCGACGATGCCTTAACTCGGCCTTCGTCACGTCCGGCGGCCAGGAACGGGATGTTGTACTCGCGCAGATATTCACAGATCAGTCGGCCGGTGTATCCCGACGCTCCGTAGACGACGACGCGCTTGTCGGTTGGCATGAAAAGTCCTCTCGTGATCGGCCCGTCCGCACGGCGGACCGAGATGGGTTGAGACTTCGGGCACCGGAGGGGACGTAGGGAACATCCGCCCTGCTGACGTGTGCCGTGGATCACACTAGGGTAGAATTTGTACAGACGTCAAGTTTTTTCTGGACAACTGCCCAGGATTTTGCCGACGCCGAGGTTCCTCTATCGGCCGTCGGGCATACACTGAGGTGACGACCACGCGCGGAAAGGACACGGACCATGACCCAAACCGCTGATCCGCGCGCGCGTATCGAGGAGCGCGCCCGCAACAAGTTCGAGTCCAAGCGGACCGAGCTGGCCGAGGCGACGCTGCACACATTGGCCGAATTGGGTTATGCGCGCACGTCCCTGCGGGAGATCGCGCAGAATTCCGAGTACTCGCACGGCGTGCTCCACTACTACTTCACCGACAAACTCGACCTGATCACGCACGCCGTCCGCCAGTACGAGGCCATCTGTGTCACTCGTTACGACGAGGTGGTAGCCAACGCGGTGGACGCCGCCGGCTTGTACGCGGACTTCGAGGAGAAGTATTTCGCCACGCTGGCCGCGGACGCCGGAATTCACCGTCTCTGGTACGACCTCCGTAATCAGGCCCTGTTCGACGGTTCGTTCCGCGGCGACGTGCTCGAGATCGAGGAGCGTCGCGAGGACATGATCTGGCGAGTGGTGGCTCGGTACTGCGAACTTCACGGCACCACGCCTGCACTCGACAAGGCCTCCGCCTACATCCTTCTCGACGGCATCTTTCAGCGCGCTCTATTGCACCACCTGGCCGGCAACACAGCCGAGATCACCGCCGCGCGTCGCCAACTGCTCGCAGCGTTCGCATTACTGGATTGCCCGACGCCTCAGTAGGTTCCCGGCCGAGTTCCCGTGTAGATGCCGGGCACCCGAAAGCGCAGGGGCGCTTCGTCGTACTCTTCGAGGGCGTGTGCGGTCCACCCGACAATTCGGGCGAGGGCGAACACCGTTTCCGGCGTGTCTGCTCTGAGCCCGTAGGCGAGGGTGAATGTGGCAAGAGCGAAATCCGAGTTGGGAAACGTATCGAATCTGTTGCTCACCTCCTCGATGATGACGTCCGCAGCAGCGACCACCACGGGGTCCGCACCGTGAGCGGGGGCCCGAAGCAATCGCAGTAGTTCCTCGGCACGCGGGTCTCGGTCGGTGTAGATGACGTGCCCGAAGCCGGGCACCCGCTCCCCCGACCTCAAATGTGTTGCGAGAGCGCCTATCGGATCGTCGATCGCCGCCGTGAGGAACCGGTACACGGGATCGGCGGCGGAGCCGTGCAGAGGGCCGTCGATACAGCCGAGGCCCGCCGAGACTATCGAGTACAGATTCGCTCGGGTGCTCGCAGCAACCCGAACTCCGAGCGTCGACGCGGCCAGACCGTGATCGACCATCAGGACGAGCGCGGGCTGCAGTACCACCAGACCGTTCGGATCGGACTCGTCGGACGTGATTGCCTCCCAGACTGATTCGGCGATCGGAAGCTCAGTGGAACCACGACCGAGGGCTGCTGCAACCGTCACCAGCAGCTGCCCTGCCTCGCGGACAACGGATGTGGACCCGGTGTCGAATCGCATCGGTCGGTAGGTGGAGGCGATGTCGACGGCGATGCGGATCCGATCGATGGACCGACAGCTCGGTGCCATCAGCCCCAGTGCATCTCGGCATCGTTGCACCACAACGGGATCGGCGACGAACTGGGTTCCGTCCACCAGCTCACCCGTCCACACGAAATGTGCAACCGATTCCAAAGTGCGCGAGCTGAGCTCGACGGCGTCACGCCCCCGATAGTAGAGATGCCCGTCGTCGATCAGCGTGACCCGAGTCCGAATTCTTTCCACGGCACCGATATCGGTGCGCCGAGCGGTATCGCGTCCGGCGAGAGATTCCACCTCGTCCACGTCGAACACGCTCCCCCGCACTCCGGGAAGTCGAGTACTGGTCAACAGTCCGCGGCTGACGTAGGCGTACACCGTTTCCGGCTTGACGCCCAACCGTGCGGCGGCCTGCGCGGTGGTGAGCATGTTCCGACCGTCGGCGTGCCTCATCTCCGCCTTTCACATTGACTCGATCAACATTGACAAGAATCAACGTTAGCGCGGATCGTAGGGATTGACCAGCGCAAAGGAGTGCAGCCATGACCGTTCTCGACGCCCCAAGAGGGCTTCACAACGTCGTCGTCACCACCACATCGATCGGAGATGTACGAGGCGACGAGGGTTTCTATCACTACCGCCAGTACTCGGCGATCGACATCGCGCTACACATGACCTTCGAGGACGCATGGTTCCTCATGGTCGAGAGCCGGTTGCCGAACGACGCCGAGCGCGCCGAGTTCCTGCGTACGGTGGCACCGCTGCGCGTGCTGCCGAAGGACGTCGCAGAGGCCGTGAAGACAGTGGCACTGTCGGGTCCCGAGCAACCACTCTTCGCATTGCGGACGGTGTTGTCGGGAATGGCAGGTGCTGTGCCGTTGTACGAGTCGACGGAATCGGACAAACGTGCGACCGCCCTGCGTCTGTGCGCGATGACGCCGACCATTCTTGCTGCCGTACACAGGATTCGAGCCGGCAAGGAACCCATCGATCCACGCGATGATCTGACGACGGCTCAGAACTGGTTGTTCATGATCACCGGGCAGGTGCCCGGGGCCGAACACGCCCGAGCGATCGACCGATACCTCACCGCCACGATCGATCACGGGTTCAACGCGTCGACCTTCACCGCGCGAGTCGTCGCGTCGACGGGGTCGGACATCGCATCCGCAGTGTGCGCCGCGATCGGGGCCTTTGCCGGACCTCTGCACGGAGGTGCCCCGGATCGTGCCCTCGACGGGCTGGACGAGATTGCCGACGTCGATTCCGCGGACGCGTGGGCACGAGCGAAAATTACTGCAGGCGACCGCATCATGGGATTCGGACATCCGGTGTACCGAACCGACGATCCCCGATCGGTGATGCTTCGCGATACGGCACAGGAGTTGGGCGGTGACCTGATCGACAAGGCAGTGCAGGTCGAGAAGGTCATCGCTGCTGCGCTCGCGGATCTCAAGCCGGACCGCAAGCTATACGCCAATGTGGAGTACTACGCAGGCGTCGTGATGGAGCTCTGCGGAATTCCTCGGTCGATGTTCACGCCCACTTTCGCGTCCAGTCGGATGGTGGGGTGGTGCGCCAACATCGTCGAGCAGTCGCACGACAGCAAGATCATCCGGCCGATCGCTCGCTACGACGGCCCAGTGCCTTCGGCAGTGGTGCGAAAAAGTGCCGCCCAGGGCACATAAGCACGCCACTGCGGAGCAGTCACAACCTCGCCCGCATAGCAGGAAAGGCGTTGGCAGTGAATCCGCTCCGCTCGTAGATTCCGCGCCCGGAGGCGTCGCCATCAACTCCACCCGTGCAATCCCGGTCTGACGAGCCCAGTCCATCACCGCATCGAACGCTCTGCCACCGAATCCCTGACCTCGGGCGAAGGGCGCAGTACATACGTTGCTGATCAAGACGTCACGCCCATTCGGCGAGAGCGGCGAGGGTGCCGCGTCGCGAACGGCACCCATGGCGCATGCTTTGATGACACCGTCGTGTTCGACGACAAAAATGCCGTAGTCCGCATCGTCCAATCGGTCGACGAACCAGTCGAATGCATTTGCGCGCCATAGTTCGTTGTCACCGACACTGCCCATCGATCGAAACATCTCGGCCCGCAACTCGACGAGATCATCCACGTCGCCGATGTGTGCCCGTCGAACTGTCACCTCGTTCACATTCGTCCTGCTTTCTCTGCCCGCTGTCGCCACTAGTGGTACGTCGTTCTAGTACGTTGTGCTAAATTGAGTTCTGTGCCTGACAGTAGACGGAGTGGCAGACGGGACGCCATTCTTTTGGCTGCAAGTTCCCTGGCAGACCGTGACGGTCTCGAGGCAGTCACCGTCCGAGCTGCTGCGCACGAAGCAGGTGTGGGAATCGGAACTCTGCGACACTACTTTCCGACACAGAGGGATCTGTTCGATGCGATCGTCGAGCGTCGGGTCGACGCGGTGATAGACGATTCGATCGTGCTCGATTCGGCAGCACCGATCGATGCACGGATCGCCGACATGGTCGGGCAGTTCCTGCCGGCCGAACTCGACCAGCCCGGAGCGCTGGGTCTGTGGTTCGCCTACTATTCCACCGCCTTGGGTCCAACTCCATCCGTGGCGAGCCAGCAACTCCTTACCGCTGCGGCACGCCGGTCGCACCAGCACATGCGCCGATGGTTGCGGCACTTCGCCAACGAGGGTCTCGTGGCCGACGACATGATCGACGATGCAACCGAGACTGCCATTGCGTTGACCGTCGGCCTGACCCTCGAAGCGTTGACTCCTGGATCCCCGATGACCATCGAGCGCGGCAAAATATTACTTGCACAGCACTTCTCAGAATTGTTGGCCAAGGCAGTGCAGTGACGAGAGACCAAGACAGACTACGCAGACTTGCATCGACAAGTCCCGGGCTTCGCACTCTTCGACGCCCGGCGACCACGAACTGCCCCGAATTCGATCTGGCATACACCCGCACCGGACAGCCGTCGGCCACACCTGTCGTGGTGCTGCCCGGTGGACCGGGTTTGGCCTCGGTTCTCCCCTATCGACGCTTCCGTCGGCGCGCAACCGCACGGGGGTTGGACGTCGTCATGATCGAGCATCGGGGAATCGGCCTTTCCCGCGCCGACACCACCGGACACGATCTTCCGCGTGCAGCGGTCACGATCTCAGCGGTGATCGGCGATATCGCAGCTGTGCTCGAGCACGAGAACATCGATGCTGCAGTGCTGTACGGCTCTTCGTACGGCACATACCTCGCGTGTGGCTTCGGTATCGAGCACCCACACTCGGTAGCCGGGATGGTCCTCGATTCGACAGTGCTGTCGGCGCACGATCACCATGCGGTTCGGTCACACGCGCGATCACTGCTTTGGGACGGACAGCACCCCGACACCGAGTCCAGTGCGCGGCTACTGCGCGATCTGATCGCCGGGGGTACCCACACCCAGGACGACGCGAGCGACGTTGCGCGGCTCACCTATGAATTCGGCGGACCCGCATTGCTGCAACGATTTCTGAAGCAGGCGACGTCCGGAAAAGCGCAGCGAACCTGGGCCTTCGTGTCGAATCTCGGAAGAAGCGAAATCGAAGACGAGGTCGCGACGCGTTTCTGGATGGAATTCGGGCCGGTCGCCGGCATCGCGTTCACCGAACTCAACTACGCACCCCCGCCCGACGGTGGCCCGTTCGATCCGGCAACTCAGTTCATTTCGGCTGCAGCCAAATACCCACCGTTCTCCAAGGAGCCATTCGACATTCCCGCGCATCTTTCGAGATTTCGGTGGCCGACGGTGATCATCACCGGAAGCCGCGATCTACGCACTCCCCGACCGATTGCCGAGCGCGCCCACGCTTCGATCCCCGGTTCGATTCTGCTCGGAATCGACAACGGCCACAGTGCGCTCGATACGCACCAGTTGGTGGCTCTGCACGTCATCGAACGTATGGCTCAGAATCAGTCCAACAGGTTGACCAGGCCGTCGGACACACAGATCATCCGACAACTGGCCGTTCGTGGTTCTGCCACACGGTTTCTGCCGCATATTATTTCAACTCGACTCAGATTGGAGAACGCAGCGGACACACTCCCTCGGCTCAGCCGATTCGGACTGCGAGCTCCGGGTACTCGACGATGAGCCTGAAGCGTCATAACGAAGATCTGCGGAGAAGTCGAACTGCGGGGCGGTGTAGCCGAGCGAGAACGGTGATGTGACGGTCGCCGGGATCTCGTACCTCTGGTCGAGCACTTCCACCACGTTGGCAGTGGTGCGCACATACACCGAGCGCACCTCGTGCGAACCGGGTTCTGCCCAGAGTCTATGGACTGGAATGGTGTTGGTGACGACAGAAGCTTCGAGATCGATGTCCGCGCATGCAGCCAGATCGGGGCGCACTTCACCGTCGACAAACCACGTGCCGTTCTCGTCACGAGCGAAGTCAGTGCTCCACGTCGCGTCGCGGATCTGCGTTTGGACAGTGGCCTCACGCGTTGCCCACTGTTCGTCGACGATCACGCGATAGGACACTGCATAGCTCGCGGATCCTTCCACCGCGACACTGCTACCCCAGATACGAGTCGTGCCGTCCGCAGGGTTCGAAGCGAAGTACGCCACCTCGAAGCCGTCGCGCAATCCGCGGTGCCGCCACGCTGCAGTCTCGGGAAGTTCGTGGAGGTCGTATTTCTCGATCGTCATGTCGGGACTCCGTATCGATGTGCGCTCGAAGATCGAGACTACCTGGACAACAGCTGCACCCCTTGACCTTCCAGTAACACGAAGCTCGATGCTGGCAGTCGCCGCTCCCTGCGGTCCACTGATGAATCACCGAAGGAGCAGAACCGATGACCGAAGACCTCGACACCACGATGACCGCGATCGTCGCAGCAGCAACCGAAGGACGCGTCGGCGATTCTGCCGGTGCTCGTCGATCACTGCTCGGACTGTGGAACGAAATCGGTACCGATGGGGATGCCCTACATCGTTGCACTCTCGCCCACTATCTGGCGGACCTGTACGACGACCCGGCGCAAGCCTTGGCATGGAACATTCGGGCTCTCGATGCTGCAGATGCCCTTACCGACAACCGAGTTCGACGCCATCATGGGTCGCTTCATGTCGCCGGTTTCTATCCTTCACTACATCTCAACCTCGCTGAGGATTACCGCCGTCTGGCATCGTTCGAGGCCGCCGGCGCGCACATAGATTCAGCTCGAAGGCTTGCGGAGGACCTTCCGGACGATCCGTACGGCACAGGCATCCGCGACGCCATTGCCGATATCACCGAAGCTATCGCCCGTCGCGACTCGGCCACCGATGCACGTCAATCCGCGTCCTGACCCACGCTCGTTCGCTGACGAACGAACAGCAGTATTCCGATGCCCAGGGCGAGTCCTGCTGCCACGGCGGGGACGATCAATGCACGCTGGTAGTCCTCGACCGACGGCTCGCCGAGACTTCCGCCGACGAGCACGACCGTCACGATCGAGACGCCTAGGGCAGCACCGAATTGGAATCCGGTGTACACGATTCCACCTGCCAATCCATGCTTGTCATCGCTGACGCCTTCTACTGCAGCAGCAGTCAGCGGGCCGTAGATGAATGCGAATGCCAAGCCCAGCAGGAGCAGCGATGGCAGTAGGTCACCGATTCCCGAGCCCTGATCCAACCGGAGGGTCAGAACGAACCCGAGTGCCACCGCCCCGAGGCCGGCAAGCATCACTGCAACGTTGCCGAATCGGGCGACCAACTTCGGTGTCAGGAACGGTGCAACGACCAACTCGATCCCCATCGCCGCGAATGCAGTGCCTGTCTGCAGCGGAGTCCAACCCAACAATTCTTGGAGATACAGCGTCAGGACGAATTGCCATGCGAAGAAGGCGCCGATGAACAGCAATCCCACCGACGTTGCCCACGGCAGCAGTCCGGCTGTCACCACTCCTGCGGGGATCAACGGGTTTTCCGCTCGCCTCTCGATGGCGACGAAGGCGCACCCGAGTAGAGCGGCGGCACCGAATGCACTGAGCCCCAGTACGTTGGACACGTTCCCTCCTACGGTGACAATCCCGTACACCAGGCTGACCATCGTTGCAGTGAGCGTCGCGCCTCCAGCAAAATCGAATGATTCGCGGGCTCGATCTTCGGTCTCTTCTGCGTCGCGCGCGATGAAAAGCCCTCCTGCGACGAGGAATCCGAGCCCCAGGACAGCCGGGGCGAAGAAGACCAGCCTCCAGTCCAGTGACGTGAGCACGCCTCCGGCGAACACTCCGAGGAGAAATCCGGAGGCCCCGATAGCTCCGTAGACGGCAAGGGCCTTGTTGCGCAACGCTCCTTCTGGAAATGTCGTGGTAAGGAGACTGAATCCAGCGGGTGTCATGAAACCGGCAGTTGCACCGGTGATGAACCGGACCACGATCAACACCCATGATTCGTGCGCCAACCCACCGATGGCAGAGAAGGCCGCGAACACGGCGAGAGCCGTCAAGAAGACCCGGCGTCGTCCGAGGACGTCGGCGGCGCGACCACCCAGAATCATGAACCCCGCGTAGGCGAGCACATAGGCGCTGATCACCCAGTGGGCCGAACCGGTGCCGAGGCCGATATCGGCAGCAATGCTGGGCACTGCCACGTTCAGCATCGCGATGTCGATCCCTTCGAGGAACAACGCTCCGGTCACGACACTCAGTACGACCCACGCACGGCCCGGCAGCAGCGACACATGGCCTTCGATTGCTGATTCGGATTCGGTCACAACACTCTCCTCGGTGACAAAACATCAGTTGGTTACTTCTTGTAACCGACTGCAGCCTGGGTCATCATGAGTGCATGACACAAGAAGGCACTTTGGAGTCAGTCGGTTCCCCGCAGGGAAGTGACCAGGTGGCCGACGGATGTTGCCGCGATGGCCGTGACGCGTACCAATGGGATGCCCGCGAGGACTGTGGCGTCAGGCAGATTCTCGATCGTGTCGCCGACAAGTGGTCGCTTCTGGTGATCGCGTTGTTGGACGAGCAAACCTTTCGATTCGGCGAACTTCGACGAGAGATCGACGGGATCAGCACTCGCATGTTGACCGTGACTCTGCGTAACCTCGAGCGCGACGGCTTGATCGACCGGCGCATGTACCCCGAAATTCCTCCGCGCGTCGAGTACCGACTCTCGGACCTGGGCCGAACGTTGCTGGGAACCATCCAAGCTCTCGTCGAATGGACCGAACACAATCAGCAACGAATCGCCCACGCTCGGGCAGTATTCGACGACGCGTCAGCGGTGACTCCGTCTCAGGTTCGAGTCGGGTCGACGCGCAACGAGAACGGCGGCACCGCCGACACCAGCAATCAGCGTGTAAGCGATCAGGAACTCGTGCGCGATCGCGAGCGACAACACCGCTCCTGACACCGCGATCAAGATCGATTGGTTCATCGACTCCGAAATCTGCAAACCGGAACTGTTGGCACCGTATGCGGCCTCCGTCGATTCCGCCAGAACAGTGGCGGTGATTCGCGGGTACGCCAGCCCCATACCTGTTCCCATGACGATGCATGCGCCCACCAGAGCAGGTACCGGTATCGCTCCGGCGATGAACAGCCACGCGCCGACAGGGCCGACGAACACCAGCGCTACCGCTCTCGGTACCAGAGCGGAACCACCCTCGCCGCCGGAGCTTCTACCCTGCAGCCAGGCTCCGAAAATCCATCCGATCGCTCCGAGGGCAACGATCAGGCCGGACGAACTGGGACTGTAGCCGAGCTGGCGCTGGAGGTAGAGAGGCAGATAGATGTCCGTTGCCGCAACGGTCGCACCCAGCAATCCACGTAGCACGGTCGCGCGAGGAATGCCCGGTCGAAACCTGAACGTGCCCTGGGGAAGAAGGCGTGTTGCCGACAACCCGATCAGCGAAACGGCGCACAAGCTGCCCAGGACAAGAATGGGAACTGTTTGCTGACCCGCGAGGTGCAGCGCAAGCACGCCCGCCGCTGCAACCATGGCCCATCTTCCTCGATTTCCGAATACTGCTGTGCCGTTACGTAACTGGACCGAACCACGGACCGCGACAAGCAGTATTGTCAAGGACACTCCGGATCCGACCAAAGCCAGCGCGAACACCGTTCGCCAACCGACGAACTCGACGAGTACGCCGGCGAGCAGCGGTCCCGAGATTCCGGGTAGAAGCCACGCAGCCGTCAACAGCCCGAAGGTTCGAGAATGCAGCTCGGCTGGGATGCACTGTGCAATGACTACGTACAAGACGACAGAGTTGATTCCGCCGCCGAATCCCTGCAGCAGCCGACCTGCCACGAAGAGCTCGATCGTGGGTGCCACCACACAGAGCGCAATCCCGATGAGAAAGGCAGTACCGCCCACTGCCATCGGGACCCTGACACCGCGTCGGTCGGCCCAATTTCCCCCAATGGTCATCCCCACCAGAGCTGCGGTCAGTGTCGAGGCATACGCGAGTGAATACCAGCGATCGGCACCGAAGTCATCGACGATCACGGGCAGAGCAGTGGTGATTGCGAACGACTCGAACGCAATGAACGTCATCGTTCCCAGCAGGCCGATAATCAGCGGCCGATGCTCTCCCGACAGCAGGTTCGAAGGACGGTCCACCCTGTCGGTCATCAGCTTCCTTCATCGACGAGCAACACGACCTTGCCGCGCCCGTGTCCGCTCTCGACGTCACGATGCGCCTGGCCGGTCTCGTCGAGCAAGTACGCGGCCCTGACTGTGACGCGCAACTGTCCGGTAGCGCACAGATCGACGAGTTCGCGCAGACGCTCGGCCGATCGATCGCTCGAAATCCATTGGCACTGGAGCTCTTTTGCCAGTGCCATGTCGACGATCGTTCCAATGCGGGAACGGTCGGACGTCAGATCGACTGCGGTGCGCAGGTTCTCATGTCCGGCAGCGTCGAGCACCACATCGACTCCTTCCGGAGCCGCTGCCGCGATTCGTTCGATCTGACCCTCACCGTAAGTTACTGCGACTGCGCCCATCTGCTCCAGATACGGGTGGTTGTCTCGACTTGCCGTGCCAATCACCCGCAGGCCTCGATGAAGCGCCAACTGAACCGCCATCGAACCCACCCCACCCGCTGCCCCATGGACCAGCAAAGTTTCACCTGCCCGCGCGCCCAACCGTTCCAGGGCGGTGTGGGCCGTCTGACCCGACGCGGACAGCGACCCCGCCGTGCGCCAGGAAACGTGAGAGGGCTTGGCTACAATCTGGTCGGTCGGAACGCTCACGTTCTCCGCGTAGCAGCCGAGAACTCGATATCCCAGGACGTCGTCACCGACCGCGAACTGGTGGACATCTGCACCGAGCGCCTCGACGGTTCCCGCAAATTCGTCGCCGAGAATCTGCGGAAACTCGATTCTCGCGCCCGGCGGTACCCACCCTTCCCGAATCGCCGCATCGGTCAGTTGCACACCGGCCACTCGAACCTTGACCAGCACCTCTCCAGAATTCGGAGTCGGCCGGGCAAGCGTTCGGGTCTTCAGCACCGATGCGGGGCCGTGTTCGTCGATCGCAACGGCGCGCATCGTGTTGATCATCGGCCGACCGCCGGGCGACCTTCGATCCGATCGAGACCGACGCTCGGATCACCAGTGATTCTTACCGAATCGGCAAGAACAGTCGGAATCGAGCTGATGCCGAGCGCGGCCGCATCGCGAATATCGTCGTCGACAGCGGCCGAGTACTCGTCGGTCTCTACGAGCATCGTGATGTCGCCGCCCGCCAGGCCCACCTGTTCGCCGACCGAGCGGAGGACCGTCCAATCCGCTATATCGTCGTTGAACTCGAAGTGCCTCGAATACAGGGAATCCCACGCCTCGAATCTGTTCAACTCTCGATCCGCCACCAGCTTCAGCAGTCGGTGCGCATTGCGTGAGTCGACTACCAACGCGGTGTCGATGTTGATGGTGAGCGATTCCGATGTACCGCCCGCCACGATCTTCCTGCTGTGAGCCGCCCATCGTGCTTCGTCGAAGCCCCACGAGGACAGCGCCGCTTCCCGAACGGTGATGCCGGAGCGAGTTGGACCGGCGGGTTCGAGCAGAAAGCTCCTGTACTCGACCCGCGTGCCGGATTCGAGACGGCCGAGTGCCCGCCCCAGTTGTCGATGCCCAATCCAGCACCACGGGCACCGTAGGTCCGCCCAATTCGTGATCGTTGTCGTCAATTGTCTCTCCTGACCTCGCCGAAGACTGCGATGTACAGTGCACTTCATCAAGTGCACTTGACGTCAAGGCGAGTGAGCGAACCCGGAGGGGCAGATCATGACACAACTGGATACGGACGCGGTATGGCTCAAGCCAGGCCAGGTCGCAGAACGTGCCGGGGTCGCAGTATCCGCCCTGCACTACTACGAACAGGTTGGATTGATTTCCAGTCGCCGCACGAGCGGAAACCGTCGGGAGTACCGGCGCGACGTGCTGCGGGTTATCGCCTTCATCAGAACAGCTCAGCGTCTCGGCGTGTCCCTGGAGAAGATCAAGGATGCGCTCGACCAACTGCCGGAACAGGCCATACCAGGAAAACGCGATTGGGCGCGTATATCTCGACAGTGGCGCGACGAACTCACTGCTCGCATCGAAGAATTGACGGCGCTGCGAGACAACTTTTCCGACTGCATCGGATGCGGATGCCTGTCGCTGACATCGTGCCCCTACTCGAACCCCAATGACATTCTCGGACAACAAGGTACGGGAGCACGACGCCTCACAGACCGGATGACGCAATCGACGAAACGCACAGGAACCGAAACCTCGCTATTTTCGTGATCGTGATCGTGGAACGATCGACGTGCCACGGACTTCTCGAACAGCTCAGTCGATTTTCTTGGCCTCGATGAGGAATCGAGTCGAGTGTGCAACGAATGGCCCGTCGTTCTCGATTCGTTCGTGCAGTTCGTACAACGAATCGCGATACTGCTCGACGGTGAAGCCAGGCACCATCCAGATCACCTTGCGCAGAAAGTAGATGACGGCACCGACGTCGAAGAACTCGATTCGTAGCGACTCGAATCGGATGTCCACTACGTCGAGCCCAGCGGCCCGAGCATCTGCGCTCTCGTCCTCGTAATGACGCGCGCGCCGAGTAGACGCGGGCTGCGGTCCCAGAAAGTACTCGACGAGTTCGAAGACACTCGAATGGCCAACGTGCTGCGCCAAATAGGTTCCGCCCGTGCGCAAGACGCGGGCGATCTCGTCCCACCACACCGTGGCAGGATGTCTACTCGTCACCAGATCGAAGGCCCCGTCGGCGAAGGGTAGAGGCGGCTCATCGGCGTCTGCCACCACCACAGCTCCGCGCGGATGCAGCAGCGCAGTCGCTTTCGCTACGTTCGGCGGCCACGATTCGGTAGCGACCATCACCGGCGGAAACGACGCCGCTCCCGCCAGCACCTCTCCCCCTCCGGTTTGGATATCGAGTGCCGCCTCGGCGAGTGCGAGCCGCTCGCCCATGAGCCGCTGATATCCCCACGAGGGACGCTGTTCGGACGCGCGACCGCTCAACCATGAGAAGTCCCAGCCATCGACCGACACGGAGTCCGCTTCGGCCACCAGCTTCTCGAACGATCGGGTCATGGGGCACAGCCTGCCAGACTCCAGACGTTCTGTTCCACACATTTTCGCGACGGATGGCGTCGTTCTGCCGCTCGTCACCGGAGCCATTTCGAGCTCCTTCGCGGGTTCGGCAACAAGAGCCACCAATCGACATGGTCACAAGGTCTTGATTTTGGCGAACGGGTAGCAACCGATCACCACGGCGACGAACACATAGGCTGCCAGCCCGGCCAACTCCCACGTCGTTCTTTCGCGCTGGAAGTCGGAGAATATCCAAAGCAACGGAGCCAGCAGCCAAATGGCGGCAGCGACGCCGCAGACGACGAACAGCCTGTTCGCCCGTGCACGCAGGTGTGGGGTGGTCTTCACCCGGTCCGGTACGTCGCTGCCGTAGTAGTCCGGATAGAGAACTTTGCCTCGCAACCCGACTAACGAGCCGAAGCCGAACGCGAAAATTCCCACGATCAGCCCGAGAGCGAGCGCAGTGTTCACGGATCACCGTCCCGCTACGGCTCGGCCCGGCTTGGATAGCGCTCTGTAGTTGCGAATTGTGTTGACGCACAACCACGCAGTGACGATGGGGGCGAAGAATCCGAGTGTCAGGCCCCCACCCATCAGCGAGATCACGACGACTGTGCACCCGATCAGAGTGACACCAATCAAATCGATCTTTCGGCCGATAGACGAACCCGCGGTCGCCACGATTCCGGGAAATCGCGGCGAGTCGACGAGCATCCGTCCCGCCGCGACGCATGCAGCCAGTCCTACAACGACCATGAATGCGAACACAATCGTTTCACCCCAACCGATCTCGGCCCAGTTCAACCGCGGCTCGAACAGCCCGCGAACGAACGCCTGGAGGGTGGGGACCGAAGCAAAGTAGCCCAGGTACAGCAACACGATTGGTCCCGCCAGACCCGCAGCCGTCCGCCCATTCGCCATACCGAACGGTATCAAAGGGCTGGAATGTCGGCAGGCGTTGACACCGAGAGCAGGTCCTCTGTCGTGACAACAGTTGCGAACTCATCGTGCAGGTTCGTCGCGGTGACAGCCGACAAGGTGGCGGCGGGCACGGTCGTTCCGTCAGGCCCGACGCGATCGAAGGTGTGTGTTGCGTCGATGACGAAGTACGTGTCGTATCCGAGGTTCCCGGCCATCCGAGCGGTCGTCTCGCAGCAATGATTTGTCGTGATCCCACAGATGACGACCTGGTCGATGCCCTCGCACCCAGCCAGGCATGAAGATCAGGGGTGCCGTAGAAGCTCGAATTGACTTGTTTGCTGATCAGCAGATCCGGACTTCCTTCGATGACGTCTTTGAACGCGTGCCCGGGACTACTCGGTGACAACGGAGACAAAGGGTTGTCGGAGTCGTGTCGAACGAACACCACCGGCCATGACTCGGACCGCCACAAGCGAACGAGGGCAGCGATATTGCCTTCGCACGACGGGTTGTCCCGCGGACCCCAGAACTCGGCATCGTCGAATCCCGCCTGTACATCGACAACGATCAGAGCGGGCCTTCGAAGGTCGATCTGCGCTGCGCCCATGCGGCCAAGGATACGACGAGGTTCCTACTGCCGAATATCCAACTCGACGGGTTGCACGCCCCCCAGAGCCGCCAATGCCGATTCTGCTGGCGTGAAACGCAACTCGACGAACCATCACAGATACCGGCGGATTGCCTTTTTGGCCGCTGGAAACGAGTCCAAGGTCTGGATGCGGCTCCAGTTCAGGGTCTGCATTCAGGTCGCCGCGCAGACAAGACCATAAAGCGACCAGTCAGTCCGTGTCGAATCCGTTGTTGTAAACGGCACGTTCTATCGTCACATGCATGACGTCGTCCAGCTTCACGCCGCTACGGACCAGAACTGGACAGCGCACGCACGCTGAGCGACGATCGATCACCGGAGACGCACGTGCACAGGTCGTTCCGGGCGCACCGGACTCATCTGCGCACACCACACCGAATCGTTTCGGTCGGTGGTGGCTGGCAGGGTCGGTACTTGCAGCGTGCATCGCGATTGCAGCGCATGCGTTCTTCCTGGGGTGGACGGTTCCGTTCGGTCTCTTCGGCAACGGAATCGACACCATTGTCTACAGGCACGGCGGCGACGTCGTCTTGCAAGGCCAGCCCCTGTACGAGTTCGCGTTGTTCGACATCGGATTGCCTTTCACCTACCCGCCGTTCGCGGCCTTGTTCTTCACCCCGCTGGCATTGCTCACCGTGACGAGTGCCGTGACCGTGCTGCAGATGATCAATGTTCTGCTGGTCTACGCCGCGGTTGTTCTGAGCTGGCGTGCTCTCGGATATCGCAGCGGCGGAATGTATCTCGTCAGCGCACTGATGGCAATTGCGTTCACATGGCTCGAACCGGTACGGATGACCATCTGGCTCGGGCAGATCAATCTGCTGTTGCTCGTGTTGGTTCTGTTCGATCTCAGCCGGGGCGAAAATAGTCGTCTCCGCGGTGCCGGTGTGGGAATTGCCGCGGGCCTCAAGCTGACGCCCGCCTTCTTCGTGCTCTACCTGCTGACTCTCAGACAGTGGCGTGCGGCGTTCACCGCGAGTGCCGCTTTCACGGTCACCGTCGCAGCCGGATTCTTGATCATCCCCTCCGATTCCTGGAAGTTCTGGACCACGACCATGGTCGACTCCGAGCGGATCGGGGCACTGGCATCACCGGCGAACCAGTCGATCCACGGCGCACTGGCGCGGTTGTGGCCGGGCCACACGCCGCCGTTCCTGGTGTGGCTTCTCTGTGCCGCAGCCATCACCGCCCTGGCATTGTGGACAGCTGCACGGGCTCACCGAGCTGGTAAGACGTTGCTGGCGTTGGTGATCTGCGGACTCGCAACGCCGATGGTCTCACCATTTGCGTGGGGACATCACTGGGTGTGGTGCATACCGCTAGCCATTGTCGCCCTCGACTACGCGAATCGACACAGCACGTGGTGGAGCTGGCTGGCACCACTAGCGGCCCCTTTGCCCATGATTGCCTGGTACTTCACCGACTACCGCGGCATCAAGGCAATCGGAATTTTCATGTTCGAGGGGTCCCGTGCCTTCGAGGCTGCCGTTCAATTCACCTACCCAGCGGTATTTCTCGGAACAATTGCCGTCACGCTGATCTGCTCGACGGGTCGGCGCCGTCCCACGACTGCGTGACGATCTCTGCTCACGTTCGGACCGCCCTGGCGAACGCTGATTCGCCCAACCCGCCCGAACCGAAACGCATACCCGAGTAACGTGGGCAATTACGCTGAGCTTCACTTGATATACGTCCTGCGAATAGTGGGTCAGGCACGATGAACAGGTGACCTTCACCGTCTCCGTTCTCGCTGATCGTCCCGATCTCGCAGAACCACTGTGGAACATGCACTCGTCGTGGCCGACGTTCATGACCAAGGATCCGATCGGTTCGATGTATTTCGATCCCGCCATCTTCGAGTTGTTCGCCGACCACGTCCTCGTGTGTCAGGACGACGCAGGAGCCGTGGTCGGCAGGGCCATTTCCATACCGTTCCATTTGCCCGACGCCTCTGTCCTTCCTGCCGACGGCTGGGACGGCGCAATCAGACGCGGCATCTGCACTCGACTCACTGAGAAGTCCGCCAATGTGGTTTCGGCGCTGGAGATTTCCTTGACTTCGAGCACTCAGGGACGAAGCTTGTCGACGACGCTGCTGGTCGCCCTTCGGGACAATGCCCGACGACTGGGCTTCAGCGAACTCTTGGCTCCGCTCCGTCCCAACGGTAGAACCGATCCAGATGAGCCGATCGCGTCGTACATCCACCGCACTCGACCGGACGGCTTGCCGGTCGACCCGTGGCTGCGCGTCCACGTCCGTGCGGGCGGTCGCATCGACAGTGTCGCGCCACGGTCGATGGTCGTGCCGGGAACTCTCGCCGAGTGGCGGGAGTGGACGGGTCTGCCGTTCGACCGATCAGGACCGGTAGATGTGCCGGGTGCATTGGTACCGGTGATCGTCGACCTCGATCGCGGCATTGCCGTGTACACCGAACCGAATGTGTGGGTGCGTCACGCGACGGACCCGCAAGGCGATGCTGAGTAGTTTGAGGTACGAGCTCGCTTCGAGCCGGTCGAAGTACCCGGATGCGAACGGCCCCTGAGTGCCAACAACGTTCTTATATTGGATTCGCTACGTCTCCGCGGGGACGACGGTTCGGCCCCACGGTGAGCTGTGCATTACATTCGCCTACCCGGGCGGTGTTCTCGGAACAATGAGATGCCGATCGAAGAACCGGTTTCCATCGTCGCCCTCGAAGTGTGGGACACCGGTGTGCCCACCTATGTTGGCGTGCAACGTTTTCTCCTGGGACCCGAAGGCGTCGAACAGATCCAACGCCATCTGTCGGTCGTTTCCTTCGTCGTCCCATTGCAGCAGAATCTGTAGTGGAATGGTGGTCTGCCTCGCCTCCTCGAACATACTGCGCGGCAAGAAGCTCCCGGCGTACAGAAGCGCAGCGGCGATGCGTGGTTCGACCACAGCGAGCCGAACACCGATTGCAATCACTCCTCCCGAGTATCCGACGGGGCCACAGATTTCGGGGAGTTCCAGTACGGCGTCCAAGGCGGATTGCCATTCCGGCACTGACTTCTCGACCAGAGGGAGCACGAGCCTATCCACCACATCGTCGGTCACTGGCTCACCGACCGCCACCGCGTGGCGCAGTTCTGCCCGAGCTTTCTCGGCATCCGCCGACCGCGGACGCGCACCGCTTCCGGGTAGTTCGATGGTGGCCGCCGCATAGCCCGCTGCCACTGCGTGACGCGCGCGGGTCGATACCCGCGGATACATCATGTCCAGTCCGCCGGGGTGACCGACGAGAATCAGCGGTGTCGGCTCGGCTGGTGTTTCTGGCGTCCAAAGAATTCCGGGGATGTCTCCGACGGTGAATCTGCGTTCGAGGACGTGGTCGTCGAGGCGGTGTTCGGAAGTGACGTGCATGGTCGTGCCTTTCGGGAGTGCTGTTGAACGGCACTCCCCGGGCGACTTACCGCCCGACCGTGACTCCACTGAGGAGCGCCAATGTCGATGCTGCGTCCACGGGTGTCACCTCCTCGTTTGCGTACGGCCCACCGAAAGCTAGCAGGGGTCGACGCTCTCCGCCACCGAATACGCGTCGAGGCCACAACTGTTGAATTCGCGACAACCTCGCTACGATGCTCGATACATCAGACCGAACGGTCTTGAACATGGAGGATCACATGCCGTATCTCGGTCTGCTGGTGATGTTGCTGTGGGTGTTCTGTCTGATCGACGTGATCACGGCCGACGACGGTGGAGTGCGATTCCTCCCGAAAATCGTGTGGCTGCTGTTGGTGGTGTTTCTCCCGTTGGCCGGCTCGTTGGCATGGTTGTTCGCGGGACGTCCGATAGGTGGCGGAATCTGGGGAGGTTCCGGCGGCGGTAACCGGCGGGCGAGCAATTCTGCGTTTCCGGAGTACGAGACGCGCCCTGGTCGTCAGGCGGCGCAGAATCCCGATGCCGATGCGGAATTTCTTCGGCAGTGCCGAGAGCGCGCGGAGGAGCAGCGTCGACTCGAGCGCGAGCGCCGCAAGCGAGATCTTGGATTCTGATCAGTGTTGCCGAATCGACGGCGACTCGATGGTGCCCCATCGCGACGGCGGCAGCACGATCAGTCGCGCTTTGCCGATGACATCTCCGACGGGGACCGTTCCGCCCAGTTCGTCTTTGCGGTGAGCTCTGGAATCGGCTGAACCGCTGCGGTTGTCGCCCATCACCCAGAGACTTCCGGTGGGCACGGTCACCGGCCCGAAGCAGCGTCCGGATTGGGGCGTGGTCTCGCAGGTGAGCGTGTTCTCGACGAACGGGAAGTCCATGACGACGTATGGCTCGTCGAGTGGCTGACCATCCACCTCGACGCGACCTTCCGCATCGCAGCACTGCACGGTTTGCCCACCGGTGGCGATGACGCGTTTGACGAGGTCGTTCTCGTCGGGCGCAACCAGTCCAACCCAGGAACCGGCGTCTTGTAGCGCCTTCGCTATCGGGTTGGTCGACCGCCCGGAGCTGTACCCGACATTCCACGACGAGGTTGGTGCACGGAACACCACCACATCACCCGGCTCCGGGTCACCGAAGCGAAAGGTCATCTTGTCCACAATGATCCGATCGCCCGTGCATCCCGCGCACCCATGCAGCGTCGGTTCCATGGACTCGGACGGTATGAAGTACACGCGACCGACGAACGTCTGCAGAGAAACGCTCAACACCAGCGCAACGACGACGAGGACGGTGATCTCGCGAAGCCAGGACGGGACTCTGCGTCGCTGCGGATCGCGTGCCGTTGTCATCCTGGCAGCCTAGAGCCAGACAGTTGCGTAACGTACTGAGCATGTTGTTTCTGGGCCTTGTGGTGGCTGTCCTCAGCGCGACGATGATGACCGTCGCGACGAGACAACTGTCGAGCGTCAACGAGGGCCACCATCTCCCGATGATCATCGGTAGATTCGCGGTCCGTTCCCCGTTCGCAGCCACAGCGCTTCGAGTAGGAGCTCAGACTGCAGCTCTCGTCGCTGCGCTGATCGTCATGAATGCGACGTGGGATTACACCGCTCCCTGGCCTTCGATCATTCTCACCACTACAACTCTCGTTGCGCCAGTTGCAATTCCAGTCATAGTCATAACCTTGACGCACAATCGACACTTGCCGGCCCCGGGACGGTGACCATCCACAACATCAACCGCACTCGAGGTCAAGAGTTTCCCAGGAATTTGTGTCTCGCAGCATCTGTCGATCGTGTGTGGAGACCACCACCGCGGCATCGGTCGCGTCGAGGGCCTGGGTCAATTCGTCCACCAGCGCGATGGACAGGTGATTGGTCGGCTCGTCGAGCAGCAGAACGCTCGGCCGGCTGGCGAGAGCCAGTGCGAGGTCGAGGCGACGATGTTGCCCCATCGACAGTTCACCGATCCGCTTGTTCATCTCTCGTGACCGCAGCAGGCCGAGCGAAGACAACGAGACCGTCCCGTCGAAGCGCGATCGAAAGTACTCTCCCGCTCGGCTTTCGGGCGGTAGTGCCGATTCCTGACGCAGCAGAACGACTCGCGCGTCGTGCGCTGCACGCACCTGACCGGTCGTCGGGTTCTCGTGTCCCGCGAGCACGGAGAGGAGTGTGGACTTCCCGGATCCGTTCGGCCCCGTCACCACCTGCTTGACGCCTGCCGACAGGGTCAGCGATACAGGCACACCCAGTCGCCCCTCCACCATCACATGTTCGGCAACCAACAACGTTCCCCGCCTTGCAACGATCCTCGGAAACCGTAGTTGCTGAGGTGGTTCCGGAACAGGGAGCAGCTGAGATTCCAGGTCCTCTTGCCTGCGGTGCACGTTTCGTACGAGACCGCCTGCACGCGTGGCTCGTTGATGCTTGTTCGTACCTTTGCTCGGCCTCCATCTGCTGACCAGCTTGTTCTGTGCTTTGCTCAGATCCTCGCGGAGCTTGACGGTCATCGCCAACTGCTGTTCGTACTCCTGCTCCCACGCGATCCGCTCGGCAGCGCGACCGGCCCGATAGCTGGCATAGCCGTCACCGTAGACGCGTGGGCGACCGTCCGGAGTCGGATCGAGATCCAGAATGTGTTGCGCTACATCGGACACAAGAGCTCGGTCGTGACTGACCACTACGACGCCACCGGCCCGATCTCGAAGCCGTCCGGTCAGATAGTCCAGGCCGGCTCGGTCGAGGTGATTGGTCGGTTCGTCGAGGAGCAGAAAGTCGTGATCTCCGCCGAGCAAACAGGCGAGTCGCACTCGGTAACGTTGTCCAACAGACAGTGTGGAAAGAACTCGGCATCTGTCGGTCACTGCTCCGAGTCCGTCGAGCGCAATGTCCAGTCGCCGCTCGGCGTCCCACGCGTCGAGAGCCTCGACGCGCTCCAACGCTGATGTGTACCTCTGTTCGGCTTCTGCTCCGCCAGAGGCCAATTCGTTCGATGCCGAGTCCAGCTTCGCCAACGCCGATATCGACTCGGCGATGGATTCGCGAAGGACCTCTCCGACAGTGCGTTCGTCCGTGGTGGCCATCTCTTGCTCGGCAACACCGAGGGTCCCGACACGTGACACGGTTCCCGAGTCGGGCGTCAACCGTCCGGCCAGGACGTGAAGGAGGGTGGACTTTCCGCGTCCGTTCTCGCCCACGATTGCCCACCGAGATACGGGTGTCACAGCGATGTCGACACCGGTCAATACCGGTGAGCCACCGAAAGCGACTGCGATGTCGGAGGCGATGAGTTGCGCGTCGGCGCGCGCAGGGATAGTTGCAGAATATGCCATGAGATCTCCGAAAAATAAGCGCAGCAACATAACTGCGCGTGAGTGACGGACGGACCGGGTAGGTCCGGAATCAACGGCACGGTCGAACGCGGGTAGTTCCACACGTTCGACTCGACCGATGAAGACCGTCACTCGAAGATCAAATGCATGCCGGCACGGTAGCAAGCCGAGTCGGCGGTCCGCCATCGGTTTTTCGTCAGCTGCTGGCGGCCTAGGCAAGCATCGGTCCATACTGTTCCGGTGAAGAGCCGGATTCGGGGCAATCACCCTGGTTGTCTTCGGCTGCGCCTGCGCACCCGTCGAAGTGGCCGAACAGTGGGCTATGACTGAGGTCGAGCCAGGACGTCGGGCAATTTGGTCGATAGGACTTGATTCCACCCTCGCGCAAATGCGTTGCGTGCCATGACCTGCCGCTTGTCTTCAACATCGAAACCACTGTGTGTCAACAGCAGCCGAGTACCACGCCCATGTGAATGGACCTCCCAACTCGAGAACCATCGCACGGGGCGAGCCGAGCGCAGGTCCATCCAGCTCCAGGTCATGGCTCTGTCGGGAGTAGCCGCCAACACTTCACACGCAATTTCGGCGGACGAACTCGACGGAACGGACAACAGGAAATGAGAACCGACGATGGCACCCATGTACCCGGTCGACGGCATCAACCACCGCTCGAGCGCTGCCGGATCGGTGATCGCGTTCCAGACAGCCTCCGGTTGCTGGGCGTAAAAACTGCCCACTTCGACGCGTGATAGATCCGGCTCGAAATCGAACTCCGGGCTCACTCGCTACTCCGCATCCTCGGGTTCCTCCGAGACTTCCATCCGTATCCGCCCTTGTTGCGTACGACCCGACACGACGACCGCACGCCTACCAAGGCATGACAGTAGTCCGACCGACCGCAAGCGTCTGACGTTCAAGCGGTGGGCCCCAGCTTCGCTGGATCCGCAGGCGCGAGAAAGTACGCGAATGCATAGCTCACCGATGTCAGTGTTGCGAGCATTATCAACGACTCCGGGTGCAGAGAAGGAGTTCCCGATGCCGCCTCGGCCCAGGCGAGCAGTCCCCCAACCACCAGCAACACGGCCGCTGCCGAACACAGCGCGAATCGATGTCTCCACCGGTTGCGAGTGCGCGGCGGCCAGAACACAGCAGTCCGCGCTGCGTAATGCCCACCTGCGACAGCGACGAGGCCGACGATCAGCCCGACCACTGCGCCGATCACAGCAGGGAGGGTCAGGTCCCACCACCGACCGTTGGCACTCGACCAGATGAGCGCCGCAGCCGTGCACGCACCACTGGCCGCTGCCACGCACAGCTCTTTGGCGACCCAATCCATGCAGATGACTCAAACACACAGAATCCGGTGCAGCCAACCGCGCTGAGCGCGGTCCAGTGCACCCGATTCGCTCCGCGGAACCGCTCCGGCGCAGTGAACGTCCAAGTGGACATGCTCGATGAATGGTTGGCGCAGCACGACGGCGTGATCACTCGCGCGCAGGCGGGGTTCTGCGGCCTGAGCGGCGATGCTGTGGACCGCTTGGTGCGCGCGGGTGCGTGGCGAACGATTCACCGCGCTGTGTACTTCGTAGTCGACCGCCCGTTCACTGCGGACGCGCGCATTCGGTGCGCGGTGTGGGGTGCGGGACAGAACGCTGTGCTCAGCGGGGAAGCCGCGGCCTTCTGGCATCGGGTGATAGCCGAGATGCCGAACATCATCGAGGTCACCACCCCGCGCAAGGGGCGCAGCCGCGCCGAGGGATGCCGGCTCCGTCGCCGCGATATCCACAGCAAGGACATCGTCGAGCGCCGCGGGCTTCAGGTCACGTCTCTCGACCTCACCGTTCTCGAAGCCTCGATCGGCAAGGCGCACATCATGGATCGGGCACTTCAGCGACACACCGACCTCGGGCGGTTGCAGAAAGCCCATGCGCGAAACCCCGGTCGCACCGGTGCTCCCGAAGCGAAGCGGCTACTGAAGATCGCAGCGAATGGTGCCCGCTCCGAGGGAGAGCGACTCTTGATCGGAGAGTTCCGGGCCCGCAAGATCAGCGGCTGGGTGGTCAACTATCGATGGGGCGAATACGAACTCGACATCGCGTTCCTCGCCGAGATGGTCGCCATCGAAATCGACGGCTGGGCATTTCACTCCGATCACGATGCATTCCAACGGGATCGGACCAGGCAGAACGGCATGACTCATAGCTGGACGATCCTTCGCTACACCTGGATCGACCTGACCGAAGACATGGATCGCGTAATCGTCGAAATTGTCGCCACTCTCGATCGAATCCGGTGCAGCCAGCCGCGCTGAGCGCGGTCAGCTGCACCCGATTTCATGGCCGCGGGGACCGGGGCGGACTGTACGACCCGTCGAGTCGACCCTTGATGCGTCGGATCGCCTTCCATCCCGCGGGCGTCACCGCGGTGCTGATGATCGCGCCGAACATGATGCCCTGCAGCAGTGCCGACCACTGGCCGGGACTGTCTCCGAACAGAGGCCATTTGTACAGAATTGCAAGGACCGCGAGGAACACCAGAGCACGCATACCTGCACCCTCCCACGACATCGTCAGCGCCGCGAACTATCCGGTACCGTGGAGAAAACGGGCAAAGTGGATCACACCAGGCCGGAGGCCGAGATGCAGAAGCCATTTCGCAAGTGGGTCATGACCGGGGCTCTGAGCAAGAAATGCGGCGCAACCCGAGCCGATTACATCAATGCATTGGCTCTTGCCCCCGCAGTCGGTATCGGCTTCCTTCTGATCCAGTTGATAGTCGACTCGGGTTCGACGGCTCTCGACACTGCGGCAGGGTGTCTGGGCGGTGCCATCACCGGTTTCCTGTACCTCTACATCGCGTATCGAGTCGATGCACGCAAGAACCGCGGGCCTATCCCTGCGCCGCCGCTGGGTGCTCGGCCGACACGGCTCTGAAATGCGCCCTGCTCCAGCGGATCAACGCGACTCTGTTGCATTCTGACCGACTGAAGCCCACATTGATCCCGATCTCAGGCGCGCTTCGAGGAATACATTCGTTCGTCTGCGATGCGGAGAAGGTTGTCGGGGCTGGTGGTCGGCTCCCAGCTCCATCCGACGCTCACTGTCACCTGGATTGCGGTGCCGGCGATGTCGTACGGCCCGGCGAGTAGGCCGACGACTCGTTCGGCCAATCGCTCGACTCCTTCGAGTGAGCGGGCACTGCGCAGCAGGACGACGAATTCGTCTCCTCCGATGCGGCAGGCGACGTCGTCCGAGCGGACATTGTCGAGGATGCGCCGACCGATTCCCTGCAGCACGGTGTCCCCCACGGCATGGCCGAATCGGTCGTTGATGGACTTGAAGCCGTCGACGTCCACGAAGAGTATTCCGACGGGGCGGTCGCCTGCCGACTCCCTGAGCGAGTGCAGTTCGGCCATCAATCGTCGACGATTCGCCAGGCCGGTCAAGTCGTCGATCAGCACTTGTCGTTCGAGGTCGGCTTCGGCTGTTTTTCGTGCGGTGATGTCCTGGATCTGCGCGATGATCACGTCGCCGGCTTCGCTGTCGCGTACCAGCGTGGCGTTGCGCTGCACCCAGATGGTTGCACCGTCCTTGCGGACGTACCGCTTCTCCGACGCGACGGTGGTCAGGGTTCCTTCTGCCAACGCGCGAAGGTGTTCGTCCGCGATGGGGATGTCGTCGGGATGAGTGAGGTCGCGAAAGGTTTTCTGCTGCAACTCTTCCGCGGTGTATCCCAATAGTTCGCAGAGGGCCTTGTTCACCTGCAACCAGCGTCCGCCGACTGTCAGAACGGCTTTGCCGATCGGGGCGTTCTCCATCGCGATCTGGAACAGCCGGATCGCTCGGTCGCGTTGCCGTTCCACTTCGGCGCGGGCGCTGATATCGACCACCAATTCGGTGAATCCGACGACGGTGTCGTCGACGATGTCGGGAACGTAGGTGGCCTGCGTGACGCGCACCGCGCCGCGGACATCGATGAGTGTGCGGTCGAACTGTTGCTGTTCACCGGCGAGCGCCGCGGTTATGTAGGGCGAGTTCAACCCGTACAGAGTTTCGCCGAACAGTTCGCTGATGTGCATGCCGAGCATTCGTGACGGCTCGATGCCGTAGTAGTCGGCGTAGACCCGATTGGCGAAAACGTTCTGCTGCGAGCGATCCCAGTATCCGATCATCGAGGGCAACTGATTGATGGCTCGGCACGCACTCTCCACAAATGCGTCGGCCATGAACCACCCCCGGATGCTCGATTGTGTCCCGAATGTACCGAAAAATACCGGTTCACGTGCGGCTGGTTGCGTGAACCGGGGGCAGAGAACCAATACCCGAAAATATTATGAGTGCGCACTTGCGCACATGTGTGTATGTTGAAGCCATGCTGCTCGACATTCCCGCGTTCCGACGCCTCTTCACCGCGCAGGTCGTCGCGTTGCTGGGCACCGGACTGTTGACGGTGGCGCTGGGGCTGCTCGCCTACGACATCGCAGGCAGTGCCGCCGGCGCAGTGCTCGGCACCGCCCTCGCGATCAAGATGATCGCGTATGTGTTTGTCGCTCCGATTGTTTCGTCACTGACCAGCACGCTGCCGCGCCGGCTCGTACTCGTCACCGCGGACGTCGTCAGGGCGCTCACCGCGCTGGCATTGCCCTTCGTCGATCAGGTGTGGCAGGTCTACGTACTCATCTTCGTTCTGCAGGCCGCGTCGGCCACCTTCACTCCCACCTTCCAGGCCGTCATTCCGTCCGTGGTGCCCGACGCGCAGCAGTACACCCGCGCGTTGACGCTCTCGCGACTCGCCTACGACCTCGAATCTCTGGTCAGTCCGCTCATCGCCGCAGCCCTGTTGACGGTCATCGGCTTCCACACGCTGTTCGTCGGCACAGCTCTGGGGTTCGTCGTCTCCGCGGCGATGGTGCTCGGCACCGCACTACCGAGACACCTCGCAACGAAGACCCAAAGACCCACCACGGGCATCGCGACCTTCGTCAGAAATCCCGAACTACAGGGACTGCTCGCGTTGAACACGGTGGTCGCGGCAGCGACGGCTCTCGTGGTGGTCAACTCCGTGGTCTATGTCCGCGATCTGTTCGGCGGATCGAGCAGTCAGCTGGCCATCGCTCTCGGCGTCTACGGTGCCGGGTCGATGGTGGCGGCACTGTTCATCCCGCGAGCGCTCAGATCCACGAAAGATCACACCGTCATGCTCACCGGGGCGGCAGTGGCCGTGACCGGAACTGCGGCAGCGACACTGGTGGCGACCATGCACGGAGGGTCGGCCGCCTGGGTTGCGTTGGCTACGACGTGGGCGCTGTTGGGCGTCGGGACGTCGATGATCAACACGCCGTCGGCGAGGATTCTGCGTCGTGAATCCGACGAGAGCACCCGAACGTCCATCTTCACGGCACAGTTCTCTCTGTCGCACGCGGCGTTTCTGCTCACCTATCCGATAGCGGGATGGGTCGGGGCCCGGTTCGGACTGTTCGCCGCGGCGATGGTGCTCACGGGCTTGGCTACACTTGCGCACTGTCCGCAGCACGCCTGTGGAGTCGCTCCCGAATGTCGGTGATCGCCTCCGCGTAGGGAGACGACGTTCGATGCCACCGAAGAAGGAACCGCGCATCAGTCTCGACCATGCCGTCGAACCGGACTCGGCACGCCTGGCCACGGCCAGCGACACTTTTCGGATGCTCTCCGACCCCACCCGACTGCACATCCTCTGGCTACTCGACCGAGGCCCCGCGGACGTCAGCGCACTGACCACAGCCACCGGAACCTCCCGCACCGCCGTCAGTCAGCATCTGGCCAAGCTCCGGTTCACCGGACTCGTCGAGACCCGACGCGACGGCCGCAACGTCATCTACCGCCTGGCCGACGGTCACCTCGCCCGCCTAGTGCGTGAGGGCCTCAACTTCGCCGACCACAAGGTCACCGGCGAGCCCCCGCACGAATAACCCTGCACCACAACAAGAAAGCACCCGATGAAACGCCTCGCCGTGATCGCAGCCGCCATTCTCACCGCGACGGCACTGTCGATCGCCCCAGCAGCTGCGCATGCAACTCTGCAGTCCAGCGACCCTGCCGAGAACTCCGTGCTCGACGCCGCGCCGGACGAGGTGACCCTGACGTTCAACCAGTCCGTCTCACAGAACTTCGCCACCGTCACCGTCGTCGATTCCGACGGAATGGATTGGGCCGCATCGGAACCGGCGGTCGACGGCAGCACGGTGACCGTCGATCTGGACGGTCTCGGCGCGGCGGGCGAGTACACCATCGGCTACCGAGTGGTCTCCGCCGACGGGCATCCGATCACCGGCAGCATTCCGTTCCAAGTCACCTCATCGTCCCCGACGTCGACAACACCCACAGCGCCGGCCACAACCGAAACAACCCCAACCGCCGTGGAAGAGACCGACAGCGGATTCCCACTCTGGCCCATCGGGGCGGCGGTGGCCGTGGTCGCCGCAGCGGGTGTTCTGTTCGCGCTTCGTAAACGCAGCAACTGACGTCATCATCCGATATGGACGTGAGACCATGCAGCATGAGTGACGGTGGCCCCCGCCCGAAGTCCGATGGCCGTAAGCGGCGTTGGGAACAGCACAACACCGATCGTCGACGCCATATCATCGACGCGGCCATGACGGTTCTGGCGCGCGATATCGCTCCTGGTGAGCGGCTCACCACCCCTCAGATTTCCGCCGAGGCCGGGGTGCATCGCACCGGGCTGTACCGGCATTTTCGGGATCGCACCGACTTGGACACTGCCATTCAGCGGGCCATCTGCTCGGAGTTGACGGCCACGTTGGTCACGTCGTTCGCATTGACCGGAACTCCTCGCGATGTGGTGCACCGCGTGGTGAGCACGTACGTGCGCTGGGTTGCCGAGCATCCCGCGTGGACGCGTTTCGTCGAGCAGGACGTCAGCGCCGAGTCGCCCACGCCGCTCGAGGAGACCAACGCTCTGTTGGCCGAGCAGTTGGAAGTGAGCGTCGCCGCGTTCCTGTCGCTGGTGCACGCAGACCTGACCACCGACGACTGGTCGCTGGTGCGGCCGTGGGTGGCGGGCCTCGTCTCCGGTTGCATGGGTGCGGTGCGCAGTTGGAGCGGGCAGACCGAATCACGTACCGGGCTCGATCATTTCGCGACGTTCCTGGCCGACACCATCTGGCTGCAGGTCAAGGGCCTCGGGGCATCCCGCGGGATCGCGATCCCGCAGGTGCCCCTCGAAAGCGTCGTCGACGACATTCAGCCGAACGACGGCTCGCGGTAGCCCCGAAAGCGTCGGAAACGCATCCATCAGGTCACATAGAATACTTTCGCAGTATCAAAGTATATTTCGTGCTGGACTAATCGCGTTTTCTGACGACCACCGAGGCAGGCGTGCTCGAGGTACTGACAGCCAGCAAGCGCAACCAGATCTGGGCTGCCACGGCGGTGCTGGCCGAACTCGATGCGCTCAGTCTCACCATCGGGAAACGTTCGATCCCCCAACAATCAGCTCAGCCGAACGACGGCTCACTGCGGTAGCGCGAGGGGCGTCCGTCGATGCCGAGGGCGCGCCAGACTCGTCGGGACGCGCGGTTCATCAGTCCGAGCTCGCCCGCCAGCATGCGAACGTCACCGAAGGTGTCGCGCAATGCTTTTCGTGAGGAGTCGCTGTCCCACCACACGGCGTCGACTACCTCGTCGGGGATGTCGAGGTCGCGTCGCATCTGCTTGCTCGGTTTCATGATCACGTCGCACAGCAGTCTCATGATGACCGGCATGAGTATCGAGATCGATGCCTTCTCGAAGCGTCCGAGCCGCGGGGCCTTGTGCTCGAGGTACTGATGCGCGAAGCCGATGTGACGGGCTTCCTCGGCGATGTGAATTTGCATCACGCGCTGGACCAAGGGGTGTCCGACGCTACCGGCACGCAGGACGCCCTTCTGCATGTGGTCGATCGGCTCTTCTCCCGCGAGGACGCCGACGAAGAATCCGAACGGTGCGGACCGGCTCGCGAAGAGTGCCAGCACGGGCACGATCTTGCGGAACCACGCGGGGCCACCCGGCACGTTGATGCCGATGCGGTTGACCAGTTCCTGGAACATCTGCGTGTGGTGGCACTCTTCGGTGGCCTCGTGCGTCGAGTACCGGAATTCGGGTGAGTCGTTGGGCAGCGTCAGGGCGTAGTGCATGAGTCCGCTGATGAGGATCTGCTCGAACTGCAGACCCACCTTGACCATGCTGGCCTGGCGGTACATCCCGATGTGAATCTGCCGGTCCAGGGGAAGCGACTTGTACCAGTCGGTGTGGCCGAGCGGGTCCGCGTCCGGGAGCACCCAGCGTGGATCGTTGGGAACGATCGCGTATTCGGGCTCATCCCAGGGGATGTCGAGGAAGGCGTCGAAGTGCTGATGCACCGATGCCGTCGACAATGCGTGCAGCCTGTCTCGGTAGAGCATCCGTGCGTCGTCGACTGCAGTCATGGTGGTCCTTCCGCCTGCGTCCGAACAAATGTGTACGCAACACAGCGTCACACATAAAACCGGTTGGTGCAACGCTCCGTCGCAGATACATGAGAAATGTTCTTCGAAACGACGAGGCCGGCCGACCGCACTGCGGTCGACCGGCCTCGAGGCAGGCGCTCCATCACCAGTGCGGCAGCACCATCACCACGAATCCCAACCCGACGATGATGCCGAGAATTCCGGTGCCGATAGCCAGCGCAGTGTCGCTGCGATCGGCGGGCGGGCCGGAGAGGTCGGGGCTGCGATCGGCCCACAGCGCAGAGGCGACGGCAATCAGTCCTGCCGCGATCCCGAGGCCCGCGGCCCAGAACGAGACGATCGACAGCGCACCGAACATGACGGCGTATTCGGTCACCTGTGCGCGGGTACGAATGCGCCGATTCCACCACTTCGGTGGCATGTCGTCGTCCGAATCACGTGTATCGAAGTGGGGAGAGGTGACGGTCACTGCGGACTCCTTTCGAGTGAGAATGTGACTCCATTTTGGCACTCGGCGGTTGAGAGTGCCAATCCCCTGGACGGGGCCGATGGGCGCGCGAGGCCCCGGTTCCGCAAACGCGCGCGCACTTGCGAAACGCGTCCGGATTCGCCACCGATCCGGGCATAATTTGCGTGCACCTGGCGAATGCGCGCGCGATTGCGGGAAATCCGGGCCGAACACCTCAACGACTGCGGCGCAGTGCCTTTCGTCGATACATGTCGCGTCGGCGAGGGGCAGCAAGGAATCGAGCACGTCGGCGTTCGGATCACCGAGCGCCGTTCCGTATGTGACTCCCACCGGGTGTCCCTCGATCAGTTCCCGGGCGAGAGCGTCGACCTGCTCTTCGTCGTGTCCGGCGACGAGGACGGCGAATTCGTCGCCGCCCAGTCTGGCGACCACACTTCCGGCGGGGGCCTTGTTCGTCAGTCGCTCGGCCACTTCGGTGAGTACGCGGTCGCCGGCGGCGTGGCCCTGTCTGTCGTTGACTGCTTTGAAGTGGTCCACGTCGAACACTATGACGGCGATGCTCTCCCAGCGACGGGCGGCGCCGTCAGCGAGGTTCGCCGCCGCGTAGGTGAAACCTGCGCGGTTCCACGTGGCCGTCAGCGGGTCTCGCATAGCGCCGGCGATGAGGTCGGCACCGAGGGCACCGAACATCTCGGCAGCTCCGAGGATGCACACCACGTAGAGGATTGCCCACAGAATCGGCACCGGTGCCGGAGAGAGCAGCAGCGCTGTGGTCGAGAGCGCGGCGAGCGCGATGCACAGCACCCGAGCCAGTACTACGCGGTAGGTCGCCCGCAGGTAGAGCGCGAGGAACATCGCCGGTATCAGCGCCCACACTTGGCCTTCGATGTACTGGTGAAACACCATGGTCAGGGCCGGTGCCGCCGCGGCACACGCGATGGCAATTCCCTGCCGTACGGGGTTGGGCCGCCGAGTTGCCAGCGCCAGCAACCCGATTGCAGCCACTGCCGAGGCCCACATCTCGCCGACTGCACCGGCCCCATTGGTATCGAACCTCGATGCGAAGACTGCCACGAGATACAGCACCATGAGCACGGCGAGCAGGGACGCGAGAACTCGGCGACGTCCGTCCATCACCGACGAGGCAGCATTCGGCATCGCTTGCCGCTCTCGCCGGGGAATCACAGACCGTCCATCGCTGCCGAACCGACCGCGTTACCCGTCGAGGTACATCTAGTGACACATTTCGCACTCACGACCCCCAAAGAAGCCGTTGCCCCACAGACGCCTTCGTCGGACCCAGATCGAAGGTCGAGGCGTCGGGCATCAGGTACGGGACGAGTATCCGCATCGCGTATTCGCGGTGTTCGAGCAGAACCTCGAGATATGTGCCCGACGCCTCCTCGCCGGTCACGTCGGAGACGATGGCGTACGACCGCAGATCTCCGGCGACGGCTCGCAGATCGTGGACGAGTTGCTCGTGCATCGCGGTGTTCGATGCCCCGCCTCCCTCCGACTGAGGCGGCGCGAGCACCCGCTGCCCGCCGGAGATGGCGTTGACTACGGCCACCGGGTGCAATCCCCAGTTCTCACTGATCCGTTCGGCTGCGATGTCGATACAGACGTCGAGCAGGTCGTCGAAATCCTGTTGGCACTCGATGCTCGTCACTTCTCGCCACTTCGTCATGCTCGAACGTCCCCCATCGTCGATCGACTACCCCCACCCCTTCGACGCTCGGCGACGACGGATGGTTCCCGAAAGTCGTACATTCGTACCGATTTGCCGAAACCGCAATAATACTTGCCACATCATCGATGGGCTGCCACTCTCGGTTCGAGGACATCGAACCGAGAGGGCTCTGCATGACGCACACATTCGACAAGGACTATTGGCAGCACCATTGGGATGACAGAACATCCAATACCGTCGCCGCGAATCCGTATCTCGTGGAGGAAACAGCCGGATTGACGCCCGGCACCGTGTTGGACGCAGGATGTGGTGCCGGAGCAGAAGCGATCTGGCTTGCCGAGCGGGGCTGGCGAGTCACCGGTGCCGACATCTCCACAGCCGCCCTGACCGCGGCCGCGAAGCAGGCCGAGTCGGCACGTGTCGACGTCACCTGGATCGAAGCCGACCTGACGTCATGGAACCCGACGGAGCGATGGGATCTGGTTATGACCCACTACGCGCATCCGTCGATTCCGCAGTTGGACTTCTATCGACGCATCGCGCAGTGGGTTGCGCCGGGCGGTTCGCTGCTCATCGTCGGGCATCTGCACGATGGCGCACAACATCATTCAATCAATCAAGAGCCGCCAAGCGAGGCCACCGTCACCGCGAAAGACATCACTGCCCTGTTCGACGCCACCGCCTGGCGCATCGACACCGCGGCCGAGCGTTCCAGGACCGTCGGCGGCACAGGTGTGCATCCGAAGACGTTGCGCGATGCGGTGGTTCGGGTCGCCCAGAGGTAGGGGCGTAATGCGCGAAGCGTTCAGCGGCGGTTCAGCGCGCTATCCGGAGAAATTCAGTGCGTCGGCAGGAATACGAACGTCGCGCCGGACGTCCGCTAGATTATGAGTGACGACACCGAAACCATCCTGATGCGTCATTTCGGAAGCCTTGGACGTCTACTACCTCGGTCGATACCAACCCGGTCGGTGCCATCCGTCACACTGATGTCAGATAGAGTCCGCCTGAACCAGCCGCCAGGTGGACAACACCGAAAATCAGGCGGACGACGCCATCTGCCGCCGTCGTCCGAATAGTTGCTCTGCGACGTCGGCACCATACGATGGAACCTGTGTCTACTACCCAGAGGAGGGGCGATGGCAGGGCTCGGTGAGCACATCACGGCTATGGTCCGGAGCCATGCCTCGGGCGACGACTCCTCTTTCTACGCCGTAGCGCTGCAGGTCGCCGCTCGTGAGGCGCGCCAGGGGCACCACGTGCTGGCAGACGAACTCAAGAGAGCCGTCGAGTCTTCTCGCAAGACCACGCCGCGAAGCAACGTCACGAAGTTAGCCCAGCCGCGCGGTGACCTGGCAGAGCTAGTGACGGTAAGTCATCCCGAGGTCTCCCTGCGCGACTTGGTCGTTTCGCCTGAGATGCAAGTTCGTCTCAAGCAAGTCCTCGCTGAACAGCGCCAGCGAAAATCTCTACTCGACCACGGGTTCGCGCCCGCCCATCGATTGCTGCTCGAAGGGCCGCCCGGTACCGGAAAAACTATGACGGCTGCGGTGGTAGCGCGTGAACTTTCGCTCCCACTGTTCGCAGTTCGCCTCGATAGCTTGATGAGCAAATTCATGGGCGAAACTGCCTCGAAGCTCCGAGTTGTCTTCGACGGAGTTCGCGACCGCCGAGGCGTTTACCTCTTCGATGAATTCGACGCGCTCGGCGCGGACCGCGCAGGGAACGACGTCGGCGAAGCCCGCCGGATTCTGAACTCATTCCTGGTGTTTCTGGAAAACTCAAGCTCTGACAGTATCGTCATTGCCGCGACCAACCACCGGGCGAGCCTCGACAAGGCTCTGTTCCGCCGTTTCGATGCCGTGCTCACCTACGACCTTCCCGACTCCAAGCAAGCTAATGCTGTGATAAGAGCCCGCCTCGGTCGGCTTTCCAAAGGAGTCTCGTGGCAGGCGATCGCGAAGCACACCGACGAGCTAAGTCATGCCGACCTTGTCAAAGCGGCCGAGGCAGCAGCGAAGGCAGTGCTCATGCGAGGAGATGCAAACGTTACTGCCGATGACCTAGTCACCGCCCTCGATACGCGGCGGGCAGCGAGCATTGGCTGACGATCTGCGCCACCTAACCCACCTGCTCGTTATTGATCGCGTCGAAGACGAGGATTTCCACCGGAGGAACGGTGGAAACGCGAAGATCCGCCCACTCGCGCAGCGTGCCAACGGTATTGCCCTACGAGGCCAGTTGGCCGACATACTGTCCGACGCAGACGGGCAGCGTGCCGCCCTCAGCGTTTCTGCCGATGAGCTGAGGTCACTGGGGACATTCGTTACCCTTGAGGGCGCTGACTCAGCGTATCCGCTGAAGATTGATTCTCTCCAACAGCGGACTCGCCACACCGTCAAACAGAAACTTCCCAAGTGGTTGCTGATGTCTGTTCAACCGTCCACAGACGACAGCCCAGAGCGGGCCGTGGTGTGGGTAGCCGACGACTACCGTCAGGAGTTCCTAAAACTATTCGAGGATTACTTGACCGGGACGACCACGCAGGGCAATCCAGTGAACTGGGAAACCCCAACCGGAAACCCCCCGAACCGCGAACTTGTCGCGAACATTGGACGCATTCGTAGGGCGGTTCTTGATGACTTATGGCAATCGGCGGAGGCACCGCAGAAGCACGGCCTGCAATGGTTTGAACTGTGGCTTGAACCTACCGACAACGCCATTTCTTCATTGCGATCCTTCGCGGACCTGTATCAGATGAAAATCTTAGATCGAGTCCTTGTTTTCAACGATCGAATAGTAACCTGGGCCGAGGCCAGGTGGACTGATCTAGAGATACTTCCATTCACCAGTATCCCGTTGGCGGAAATACGCAAACCAGAATTCATTGATTCAATCGAAGATCTCGCGTCCGACGAGCAAGACGAGTACGTGCAGGAACTCGCCGGCCGGATAGTCGCCGCTGATAATCACGCACCTGCTGTCTGCCACCTCGATAGCGGAGTTGCGCGCACCCATGTCTTACTCGCCGAGTCGCTCGCCGAGGACGACCTTCACGATGTCATCGGAAATTCAGGCTTCGATCTCTCGGGCCATGGCACTTCCATGGCGGGCTTGGCACTTTTCGGAAAGCTCGATGACCTGCTCACGGGCAACGGCGAGATCAGACTTCAGCATCGCCTCGAATCGGTGCGGGTACTTCCAAACAACGGGGAGGCCGATCATGATCCCAGGGATTACGGCACAGTCACGATTCAGGCGGTGGCGCTATCGGAATCGACCGTGCAGAGGGCACGCGTCTTCTGCGTCCCACTGTCAACCAATGCCGATCACCCCGGAGAGCCTACGCTTTGGTCCGCATGCATCGACGCCCTGGCCGCTGGCGTCGATGTCGTGAGAGACAACGACCATCTGAAGCTGCTCGCGACACCTGAACCTGACGCTGCAAGGCTAATCGTGGTGTCGGCTGGAAACGTCGGCACTTATCAGCATGACCACCTTGCTGAATCAGATACAGCCGTAGTCGATGATCCTGCTCAAGCGTGGAACGCCCTGACCGTTGGTGCCCACACCGAGCTGACTGCGATCCCGACCGACCCGCAGTATCAAGGCTGGCGGCCAGTCGCAGACGATGGCCAGCTGTCGCCGCACAGCCGCACCTCCTTGCTGTTTGGGCCCAAATGGCCGATCAAGCCCGACATCTGTATGGAGGGAGGCAACGTCCTCACTGACGGCGAATCAATGTTCGAGCCGCGGCTGCCTCTCCTCACGTTGCGTACGACCGGAATCGGCAATGATTCGGCGCTGACATCAGCCAACGCCACCAGCGCTGCAACCGCCCAGGCTTCCCGGCTCGCAGCTCTCGCGATGAGCCTTTACCCAGACTATTGGCCCGAAACCATTCGCGCCTTGCTCGTCCATTCAGCTGAGTGGACTCCTGCCATGCGTGCTGAAATCGATGCCAAGAAGGGTAAGAAGAAGGACCAGCTGATTCTTCTTCGCAGGTACGGCTGGGGTGTGCCCACGGAAGAAGCTGTACTCCGGTCTTCGCAACAAGCCGTCACCCTCGTTGCACAAGATCAGTTCGTACCGTTCGAAGGTACAAACTATAAGATGCGACGGTTCCGTCTGCATTCACTTCCTTGGCCGGCCGACGCGTTGAGCGAGATCGGCGCTGGTGACGTGGCCCTGAAAGTGACCTTATCCTATTTCATCGAGCCATCGGCGTCGAAGCGCGGCTGGCGCCAGCGATATTCATATGCGTCGCACGCCCTCCGGTTCGAGCTACAAAATCCAATCGAGAATCAGCAGCAGTTTATCGCCAGGATTAATCGGGAGGCTGCGAACGACGAGGACAGCGCGGGAACGGCCTCTAGCGGCACTGATCGATGGCTCGTCGGTCCCGACCAACGCAACTTCGGCTCACTGCACCAAGACTTATGGGAGGGTTCTGGGCAGGAACTTTCGGCATGCAATTCAATCGCGGTATATCCAGTCGGTGGCTGGTGGAAGAGGAACACGCGAAAAGATCGGCTAAACTTGCCGATACGCTATTCCCTGATCGTGTCCCTTAAGACACGCGAGGAAAATATAGATCTGTACACACCTATTGCCACGCAGCTGAATATTCCTATCACGACCGAGCTATTCGGATATTGATTCGATTCGCAGACCTCAGAATTTGTGCAATCAGGCACGAGACCGCAACCCGGCGTATACCTATCGATCCGAATTGGCGGCGAGGGTACAGTTCCCCTAAACCGAGAAAATAAGAGCAGCGGCATCCTGCACTCGTGAAGTTTGTATACCCGATGACGCTAGAGCGCGCCTACCTGACTTGCGACTTCGAGATCAGAGGGGTGATCCACGAGAGCCCTTCACGCAGCCTCCCGGAAAGTTCATTTCAACGTGAGGCGTGCAGTGACCCAGAAAATCCGCTACCCGACAATTCCGAGATAACCACTATGCGATGTTTCTCGTAGAGCTTGTCGACGCGCCGGACATAGAGCCATCCGGCTACACACCATGCCGCCGAAAGAAGAAAGCCGAGCATCGTCGCTCCCACAATAATAAAAGCCGCCACCTGAAGAGCCGATTCATCCGAGTATGAAACCCGGTCGATAGCGACCACGGACAGCCATACGCCCACATTGATCATCAGAACACCGACACCAGTCCGTATACCGAACCCCCGGCACGGAATACGAATACCTGCTCGAATTAAAAAGCGACGGCGGCGAATCCACTCGAGCACAGCAGCTGACCTACCAACCAATACGAGCGCTATGACCGTAGACCCGAGCATCCAGAACACAAACTCGATCCCCGGGACATCAAAATCACCGAGAGCCATCTGCATCGATAGGATCGCCACAGCGAGGATCATCAAGGCACCCACGATGGCGTCAATCCGACAGCTCAGCCGTAAATGCTTGAAACTGGCTGTGCGACCCACGCGCCAGGCCATCCAGATGGCCAAACCCGCGAACAAGACCGCCGAGATTCGGATCGGAACGCCCCCCGACGCAGATATCGAACGCGAAATTTCTCCCAGGCTCCGCACCAACCAACCAAACGCCCCTGTCACGTAAAGCGTCAGCACACCGGAAACCATGGCCACAGAGAATATGAAGCCCACCATACCGGCTCGGTCCAACCGACGGCGTTGACCGCGCACCGCGATACTGACTGCGCGGATGACAGATGCGACCATCCACAAAACGGCGAGAATGCTTGTCCAGGTAATTACAACGCCTACGATGTCGGACATGCTGGCAGCGCTCCTGCTCGCACTCTGCACAACCCAATGGATGACACCGATCATGACCCCTGCGACCACGCAATACTGTCCAGGTCCGTCGAATAGGCGCTTCACCATTGGCATGTGCCGTACCGAAATCCACAGCATTCCGCGAATTCCAACCTCCATGTCAGATACGATGCGTACCGCCCACCAAACGCGCGGGAGATTTCGTAGCCGCCGGATTCGCCACGCGGCCGCCCGTTGCCTCCGCAACGCGCCGACCAGAAAGGCCCTGCGAATCTTCAGCAATTCGTCCGCCGACGCCTTGCGCTCTAAGAGCGCATTGAGACCTGCAAGATCACCAACGTCGATCTCATCGTCCACATCAATGAGATTCGTCGTGCCGAGAATAGATTCTGCCCTGAACATCTCGTCGATAGTCAACAAGTCGTGCTGTAGTCCGCGCCTGTACAGCTCGGCAACCGCACTGCGTTGGAACGCAACATCCCAACGTTTGGACTTGAAGATTGGGATGCCAAATACAAACAGCAAAGACGCGTACAACACGATCGGCGCCGACACCAAGCACCAGAAGACCGTCTGAAGCAGACCCATGGCGGTAAGAATACGACTTACCCCTGACAGATGTCGCGTGCTGCGGCCGCACCAGCCGAGACAGTCAAGGATCCTGATCTCCAGATCGGCCCGTCGTTGCTGACACTGCGCCAATCTGATTGTCACGCTGCGTCCTTGGTGTTTGCAGAAGCCGTAGGTCGACACCTCGAGCAGTCCTGCCATCCGGTGAACAGCGGAATTCGCGTACTCCGCGGCCATCAACGCGTAAAGCTCTACTTTTGTTGATTGGCTGCGAAGTACGCGGACGCTTTTTCAGGAACACGATGTCTTTCTCCTGCTCAGAGACCTGACGGCGCAACCAAACAAGCTCGGTACGTTCCGCGGCCGTGAGTTGATCACCCGAGGCCGCCGCAGCCTCGATCCGGCGGCGTTCGTCGGCGACCCAGCGGCCGAGCAGTGTTTCGTTGATGCCCAACTCCCGGGCGACCTCGGCGATGGTGCGGCCGGAATCGATCACCCTACGGGCGGCCTCGACCTTGTACACGGTCGCGAACGACCTGCGCTTGCGGGACATGCGGACATCCATCCAACGGAACCCTCGGTCCCGCAATCTCGGTGTCCACCCTCCGGGGAACCTCACTGGATTGTATGTCCGTTTCGGTTGCCACTGCAGCCGACAAACAGTCACGGCGAGGCAGTCGATCAGAGCTTCCGTTGGATCAGGGCCGCACTCACCGGCGTGAACATGTGAGCCCCCCCATAGGCAGGATCGCCGGAGTCTGCCCACTCGGACTCGCCTCAACTCACCGCGATACCCTCTGCAAGTCCGTCGACCAGAGTCGGCAGGAAGTACGGAATCGACAGTGCCGTCGGGCCCACTGCAGCTCCGGCTTCCTGCCCGACGAATCCGGCGACCGCACCGGTGGCGACCGCCGGAATCTGCCGTGAGACAGGCGAATCGAGGAACTGCTGCAGGGCATCCTCGGTGTCGACCTGAGTGAACACCACATCGGCGTCGATCTTCGAGATGTTCTCCGCCGAGACGGTCGTCGAGTAGGTGGCGTCGTCGGTCGCGAGGTCGGTCACCGAGGCAGGTGAGACGAAGCGAGATTCTCGAGCAGCTCCACTCGCGGGTCCGACGGCAACAGAAGGTAGTACACGTCGGCAGCCTCGGACACGTATGCGATTGTGCGGCCGTCGAATTCGGGATGCTGAGCGCCTGCGTCCTTCACCTGGCGATCCAGATCGGCAACGAGATCGCGTGCGCGCTCGGGGACCCCGAGAACATCACCGGTCGTGGTAATGACGTCGCGCCACGGCGTCGACCACAGTTCCTCGGGCGGGGCGATGACGGGAACTCCGGCTGCGGTCACCGCGTCGTATTCGGCTCGGGTCAGGCCGGAGTGCGGGGCCAACACGACGTCGGGGTCGGTGGCGAGAAGTTTCTCGACGGACAGTGCGTCCGTGACGTTGTCGAGCAGAACCGGGGCAGGACCGCCGAGCGACTCGATCGCGCCGGACACCCACGGATAGGTCAGATCGTCACCGCCGCCGTATTCGGCCGACGGCATCGCTACCGGGACGACTCCTAGGGCGAGCACCGCGTCGGTGGTGCCGAATCCCCATGTCGCGACCCGTTCGGGCACCGCGTCCAGCGTGGTGTCTCCGTATATGTGCTGCACGGTCAGCGGAAACGAGCCGGTGGACGGCGACTCGATCGGGCTGTCGGTCGAATCGGACGAGCTGCAGCCGATCAGTGCGATGGATGCGGCTGCCACGGCGGTGAACACTGCGGCGAAGCGGAACGTGAGGCGATGAGTCATGAAATTCCTGTAGCTCGAGAGGGCATTGCAGATAAGGCTAGCCTTAGCTACTTCACCTGAGAAATCCGGTCGGGTCGACGGGGGAAAACATTCCACTCGACCGATCTCGCCCCGAAACCGGTACCACCGTCCGTAGTCAGGAAATTATCAACCAAACGTGTTGCCATGAAGGACATTTGGCACTCCCGTTCCCACCTGCAGCAACGCCCGGAGTACTACCGTCGCAGCATGAGAAACACCAGGTCGTTGGCGCGAACGATCGGCGTCGCAGCTGCCGCTCTCGTCATCCCGCTCGTCCTCGGTTCGACTGTCGTGGCATCGTCGTCTCCGATGACACCGCGAACTCAACAGATCTCCTCGGCACCACTGCGTCTGGGCATCATCAATCCCAACGGCCCGTCCGCCACCTGGGAGTTGGATCAGATCGAATCTGTCCTCGGCGAGCGTGCGTCGCTCGCAGTGATCTACAAGGACTTCGCGCAGCCCGCTCCGATCGCCGAGCTCGACGCCGCCGATGCACGCGGGTCGAAAACCCTACTGACGTGGGAGCCCTGGGCTGCGGGCGCGGGCGTCGTACAGCCAGATTTTCAGTCCTCGGACATCACCGCGGGTCGGTACGACGCCTACATCACCGAATGGGCTCGGGCACTGGCGAGTTGGGGCAAGCCGGTGATGCTTCGTTACGCGCACGAGATGAACGGCAATTGGTATCCGTGGGCAGATCGGGTCAACGGCAACACCGACGGTGACTACGTGCGTGCGTATCGACACGTTCACGATCTGTTCACCGCAGCCGGTGCGTCCAACGTCGAGTGGGTGTGGAATCCCAACGTGCCCAACGCAGTTCCCATGTCGGTGGTCTATCCGGGCAGCCAGTACGTCGATGTGGTGGGGCTCGACGGCTACAACTGGGGTACCAGTCAGTCGTGGAGCGCATGGCAGACCCCGGATCAGTTGTTCGGCGATGGACTAACGCAGGTGCGGGCACTCGCCCTGGGCAAGCCCATCGTCCTCGGCGAGGTCGCGTCCGCCGAGGCCGGTGGGTCAAAGCCTGCCTGGATCACCCGGTTGATCGAGTACTTGGCCGCGCAGCCGGACGTCACCGGATTCCTGTGGTTCGACATGAACAAGGAAGTGGATTGGCGTATCGACAGCAGTCCCGCCTCGGCCGCCGCCATGGCATCGGCTCTCGCCGCGCGTCCCAGAAGCTGAGCGCCCGGACGCTGACTACCAAGCAGATAGTGCACCCGATGCTGCGTCGAGTGCGGCCGGCGAGCTGTCCAGACGCCAGTTCGCTTCACCCTCTTTGTCGAAATCGAACCACAGCAGTCCGCTGACGGAGGTCGTGTCCAGGTACTCGAACAGGTCGGTGATCCAGGCGGGCTTGTCGCCCAACTGGTCTCCGGTTCCAGTCTCGTAGATCCAGACCGGCTTGCCCGGCGCAACTGTGTTCGCTGTCTGAAGAGCCCCGCCGAAGACCTCGTCCGGCGTCTGCCACGACGTTGCCTCGCCGCCTCCGTTGTATCCGTCGATGCCGATCAGATCGACGTACATGTCGCCGGGGTACGACGCCTCGGCGATGGGCAATCCCTCCGCGCGGCCACTACTGGCATCGAAGGACCACACCCATTGCACCTTGTTGGCACCGGTGCGCATGAATATGTCGTGAACGCGTCGGTAGGCGTCGAGGTAGTCATCAGCGGTACTTCGCGAACCGTCGACCGACCACGGGTACCACGATCCGTTCATTTCGTGCGCAAAACGAATCTGCATGGGCTGATCGAACTGTGCTGCCGCATCGGCCCATTGGGTGATGTAGGCATCGAACTCCCCCGCTGCGATACGGGACGGCGAATAGCCGTCCTGATACTCGCCTGCGTTCGGATCCCACGGCTCCCAGGTGACGGCGGGAATCGCGCCTCGGTTGTGGATCTCGTACAGGGTGTCCACCGGTAGCGAGCGCTGCCACGCCCACGCCTCGAAGAAGTTGACCACCTCGGGCTCTCTCCCCAGCTCCGCACCGGTGGCGAAAGCCGAGCTCACTCCGGCATTTTCGCCGTCCGAGGACAAACCGAACGTGCGCTCCGGGCGATCGGGCGCTGAGGAGCAACCTCCGACCGCGACCGACAGCACAGTGATGAGCGTGAGCAACGAGGTCCGGAAACGGGTCATAAGGAGTCCAAGATTAGATCAAACGACGGACAGTTTGAAAACGGCGCCCTAAGCAATCTCGAGGTATGTTTTGGTGGTCGGGGGACACCAGGTCAATGACGACCTCATTCCATCTTCACTGCCGCGCTCGTGAGCCGATTGGTCGTCATGACGTCTATCTTCCAGAGCCATACTGTGCGCTTCTCCCCACCGGATTCCGACGAACTCCCCTCTCCACCAACGGATATCGAACGCGACTCGTACCTGCAGAGCGAGCACCGTTGGATTCCGCTGGCGTCGAGTTTCGGTGGCTTTCTCACCACGGTCAGCCTGCTGTACCTGGTGCAGGGGCAGGCATGGGCAATTCCGTTGCTCGTTCCACTCGCCATCACGACGGCGGCAATGGTCCTCTCACTGCTGACCTCCGTGCAGCCGCGCCGCGACACCTTGGCCGGTCACCGAGAGCGAGTACGTGCGTATCGGCCCGTGCACTACCCGAGCGTCGATGTGTTTCTGCCGAGCGCGGGAGAAGACATCACTGTGTTGCACAACACTTTCTGGCACGTGAGTCAGCTCGAATGGAGTGGCGAGCTGACCGTCTACGTGCTCGACGATTCCGATCGGGACAGCGTTCGAGAACTGGCCGACGCCTTCGGCTACGAGTATCGCGTCCGGCCCAATCGCGGATATCTGAAGAAGGCAGGCAACCTGCGATTCGGGTTCGACGAGTCCCGCGGAGACTTCATCACGATTCTCGACGCAGATTTCGTACCGCGGCCGGACTATCTGCATCAACTCATGCCGTACACCACCGAAGAAGACGTGGCCATCGTGCAAAGTCCGCAGTACTTCGACACCACGCTGCGGATGAAGTGGATGGAGTACTCGGCGGGGGCGACGCAGGTGTTGTTCTACCGCTGGATTCAGGCGGCGCGAGATCGAAGTGATGCGTCGATCTGCGTCGGTACCTGCGCGGTCTATCGGCGCAGCGCACTCGAGGTCGGCGGCGGCTTCTCGGCCATCGAACACAGCGAGGACGTCTACACCGGTGTCGATCTCATGCGCGTCGGATACCGAACTCGGTACGTACCGGTGGTCGTATCGAAGGGGCTGTGCCCGGAGACGCTCGATCAGTTCTCCAATCAGCAGTACCGCTGGGCGAACGGGTCGATGAGTCTGCTCAAGTCCCGCGACTTCCATGCGGTGAAATTCTCACTGCGCCAACGCCTGTGCTTCTGGTCGGGCTTCATGTACTACATCGACACGGCGATCAACATCTATGCCATTGCGCTGCCGCCGATTCTGATGGCCTTCCTCGCCCCCGAGGACGTGTCCATCAACAACTACCTGTTCGTGTTCCTGGCCATGGTGGTGCGCATCGCCATCGTCCCTGTCGTCACCATGGGCCGCGAGAGCGCCATCGGGCTCGACCGCGTGCAGACGTTCTACTCCTACATCCACTCCGTGGCAGTGTTCGACGTCATCCGGGGCCGCACGGACGCGTGGCAGGCGACGGGAATCAAGACCCGCTCCACCACCGCTCTGCGCGTCAAACGTCTGATGACCACGTGGCTGGTGCTCGTCCAGCTGGCGATGTGGGTCGGCATCTTCTGGCGGGCTCCCGAGTACGGCTGGTCGAACTACGCACCGATGATCGGATTCGCCGTCTTCAACCTCGTCGTGGTCTATCCACTGATGTTCTGGCGTACCGAATTCCCCACACTCCTCGATCCGATGACCCTGCGGCGAAGGCTGTTTCGCTCGGAGATCTCGACCTTCGTGCACCAGATGCCATCCGATCGCTCCACGCGGCGCACACCCTCGACGCCCCGGAGCTGGCTGACGGCGTCGTGGCCGTGGCTGGTTCTGATGTGCGCGGTGTCCTCGGCCCTGTCGCTTCGGCCCGGTTCCAACACCACCGCCTTCCAGGACGAGGGCCTCTACGTGTTCGTCGGGCACCGGATGATCGAGCACATCACCGACGGCGTCAATGTCACCGAGTATCCGGGTGCCTACTTCTCCGGTGCCCCGGGCCTGTTCCCGATCCTCGCTGCGGCAGCCGATTCCGTCGGCGGCCTCGAGGCGGCACGCATGGTCAGCATGGTGTTCGTCTGGGTTGCGATCGTCGCGACGTACGGCGTGGGCAGCCAGCTCTTCGGCCGGCTCGCGGGCCTGCTCGGTGCCGCGGTCTTCCTGCTGTGCGGCTCGGTGATCTTCCTGTCCCACATGGCGACCTTCGATGCGATGGCCATGAGCCTGGTCGCCGTCGCGCTGTGGCTCACAGTGCGCAGTGCGCAACAGGATTCGCTGCTCTGGGCTCCGATCATCGGAGCGGCACTGGCCTTGGCATTTCTCACCAAGTACGCCACGGCGGTCTATCTTCCCGGTATCGCCGTGATCGGAATGCTGCTGACGTGGAACAAGATTCGATGGGGAGCCGTCCGGCAGGCCTTGTTGATCGTGTTGTCGGCCGTCGCGGTGTCCTTCTTCGTTCTGGTGTTCTGGGCTCAGGATCTGGTACCCGGGATCATCTCGACCACCACCGACCGCACACCGATCTCTCCGGCCTCGGCATCGCTGCTGCTCACCAACGCCGCGATGTGGATCGGGGTGATCCTGATCCTGGCGGTGTTCGGCGCTGCCCTCCAGTGGCGTCGCTGGCCGTTGGTCCTGACGTTGTTGGCTTTCAGCGTCATCGGGCCTGCGCAGCAGATTCGCATCGGCGAGGAAACGTCGCTGTCCAAGCACGTCGCATTCGGCATGGTGTTCGCGGCCCCACTCGCGGGGTACCTGCTCGCCTGGTTCATCGCTCGCTCCAGGTGGTTCGGGGTTCCGCTCGCGGCCGCTGCGCTGTCGATGCAACTGGTTCTGGGCTGGACACAATCGCAGGAGTTCCTCACCTCGTGGGTCGACGACACCGCGGTGGTGGAGGCCCTGCGCGAGGAGATCGCCGTCTCGCCGAACAAAGCCATCCTCGGTGAGGAACCGTCGGCGCAGCGCTATGCCCTGCGCGGCGAGGTGGAACCGATCCTGTGGACGGATACGTTCAGCCTGAACTACGGAAACAAGAACGGCATGAACGCCTACCGCGAAGCGATCGACCAATCACATTTCGGGACGATCTATCTGAGTCTGAACACCGACAACGGACGAGCGATCAATCAATATCTGACCACCTCCGATACGCCGTATCGCCTGTCGAACAAGGTGCCCTTCACTCGGCATGGCGAGTTCGCGGGTTACTACCTGATCTGGACTCCGAAGGTGTTGGCGCGATGACCGCGACCTACGCGGACGTCCTGGTGTGCGTCCCGACCTACAACGAATCCGCCAATCTGGTTCCGCTGGTGCGTCGGGCATTGGATTCCGTTGCCGGTGCCACGATTCTCGTCATCGACGATTCGAGTCCCGACGGCACCGGGGACATCGCGGATGTATTGGCGGCGGAGCATCCCGCCGTGCGAGTGCTGCATCGGCCCGCCAAATCGGGTCTGGCCACCGCGTACCTCGATGCGTTCCGATACGGCCTCGAGAACGGATTCACTCGACTGGTGGAGATGGACGCCGACGGCAGTCACCCTCCCGAACGATTGCCGGCGATGATCGCGGCCTCCTACGCTCCGGAGGTCGGCCTCGTCATCGGATCTCGCTACGTGCCCGGCGGGCGGACCGAAGGGTGGCCGCTGAGCCGCAAGATCCTCTCCAAAGCCGGGAACACCTACGTGCGCCTACTCACGCCGTTGACGGTGCGAGACGCCACCGCGGGCTATCGAGTATTCACCGCCGACGTACTTCGAGTGATGGATCTCGATTCCGTCACTTCGCGCGGGTACAGCTTTCAGATCGAAATGGCATTGCTGGTGGCCGATACCGGAAAGAAGATCAGCGAAGTTCCCATCACTTTCCGCGAACGAGAGTCCGGCACGAGCAAGATGAGCCGCGCCGTAGTGATCGAGGCACTGTGGAAAACGACGATCTGGGGATGGCGACAGAGATCGGTGCAGCCCACGGCGCACACAGCTGAATCCGAAAGCCGATAACCCTACGAACTCGTACCGGGCGGTTAGAACGGCGAAAGAGGGACGATATGTAACACATTCGGGCATGATGTAGCGATGACTACCAGCGTCTTGGCTGCTTCGGAGTCGGGTGTGTCCGCAATTGCGTTGTGGACCTTGATCATCGTGGCGATCGCTGCGATCGGTGCCGCATGGGCAGCGCTGAGCGTGCGTCGGGTCGGCGCGAACGAGGACGTCATCTCTCGGGAGCTGGCGGCACTGCACACGGCCGTCGACCGTCAGGTGCGTCAGTCGAGCGACAACGACTCGTGGAATCGCGACGAGGTGACCGCGCGATACCAGGAATTACTCTTCGCGCTGTCGAATGTCGATCGAGTTGTGGCCGAGGAGATTTCGGCTGCAGTGGTGTCTACCCCGGTCGGCGATCTCGATGCCGCGAAGCGGTCACTGAACAAGGCCTACGACCAGCTCGATCTGGCGCTCACCGCGGCATTGGTGGTTGCTCGCAGACGCGTCCATCCGTTGGCGTTGGAGTTGTCGACGGGCATCGATCGCCGGGTGTTGACTCCGCTGGCACCCGAATCCGGAATCCCTGCTCCCGCACACGAACGTCTGCAGAGCGAGCACGCGTACATCATCAGAATGCACTCGTTGTTGCTCCAGGCGATGCGCGCCGATCTGGGACTGCTCGATCCCGGCGTCGAGGCAACGCTGATCTTCACTACCAAAGAAGTGGAATCGGGTGTGCTGGCAGATCGGTCGACAGCAGCCGGACGCAGTGGCGTGCAGCTGATCAACCTCCTCGAGGACTTCGGTGTGACGCCGTTGCTCGGTGCGGAAGACGACTATGTGATGTCCGACGACCTGCTGGTCCAGTGCGAGGTGCTCTACAGCGCGGTGAGCACCACTTTCCAGGCGGTGATGCGCCACATAGGCGACGAAATCCATCTCGCAATTCGTCCCGATCTCACCGATGAACGACTCGACGAAATCTACGAGATCGCCGTCCGGCTGGTCGAAGCAGGACTGCGCGGAAACATTCACCGCAGAGACGGACTCGACGGCAGCAGCCTGTTCCTCGTCGAGCCCACGCATCGAGCCGGAATGGGTCGGGTGTAGCCCAAACGTTCCTACCGGATCAGCGCAGGTAGCAACCCGTCGTGATCATCAAGGCCGTACGCCCACCCGAGCCGAGGAGAATGTGACCACCATCGGGGTCACGAAGACTCATCTGCCGACGGTCCGCACTGCCGCCACCGAGGTCGACGCCGTCGAAACCGTTGGCTACGGCAATGGAATCGACGGCCTCGCGCACTGCCGGCCACCGATCCGCAGGAATCGGATCGTCGGAACTGAACGGCACGAGCGTCACATTCAGGCCCGGCGTATTGGAATACGGTTCAGCACAGGGTGATTCGCTGCGCGAGCGCGTGGTCGCCCATTCCAACCCCGGAACCAGTCTCGAGATAGCTTCCTTGATGTCTTCTTGCATCCGCTCGAATCTCGGCTCCACCGTGCTTTGCCGACCCGCCCGCTGCTTCAACTCCTCGAACGCCGCGGCGGTCTCCTCCGCTCTGATCTCCGAGTCGGCCTGTCCACGCGGCCGATGTTCGCCCTCGTACGGCTCCGGCGTGTTGCTCATGCACCCTCCCAGGAATACGACAGCGAGTAAGGCTGCGATCGTGGTCGACGTTCGCGTCATCGGGGCACCGCCACATCGGGAATGCCCGCGATCACGGCGGCTTGATTGAACTGGCTCGTGGTGTCCAGCTTGTAGTAGTCGCTGTGGCTGCCCATCCGTTCCACGATGGGACCGGTGAACCGATCGGTGGACATCAGCGCGACGTCGGTGCCGTCGGGCATCACCACGTCGGCGGCCCGAGTCGACAGATCGTGCACCCCGGCGATCTCGCGTGGATCACCGTCGAATCGTGCCAGGGCGGCGACACCGTCACCACCCGATGCGAGGGTGTACGCATCGCCGCTGATGTGGAGAGCACCCAGGTTGTCGGTGCCGATCCCGGGTGATCCCATGAACACCGCGTCGTCCACACCGGTACCGTCCTGCAGCGCGAATCCTGTTGTGAGAGAACCGTAGGAATGTCCGACGGCGGTCAGGTGCGGATCATCCGACCGTGATGCGTCGATGCCGTCGAGGAACGATGCGAGCCGTTCGCCTCCGGTCTGGGCCATGCCATCGGACAACACGCCGACGTCCTGTGGAGCCTCGTATCCCATGTAGGCCACCGACGCGACCGTGTGCCCGGCGGTGTCGGGGCTGTAATGGTCGAGCTGCCACTGCGAGAGTTGTCGGATACTCGCCGCGTCGTTCACAAGGCCGCCGAGCCCGCCGTCGACGGTGCTGGTGAAACCTGGGGTGTGCACCGAGACGTGGTCGGCCGAATCGACGTCACCGGCCGCAACCACCGCGGTGGCCAACGTCCGATCGGGCGAGGCGTCGAACGCCAGCAGTTGCCGGTCCGGAACCGGAACGCGCTGTCCGTCCGGACCCAGCAGGAAGCTACCGTCGGTTCCCGTCTGGAACATCACGTGTTCGACGGCATCGAGCGACGCACGTTTGTCCTGCGCCCACTGCAGTCTCTTCTCGTCCATCGCACTTCCGGTCTGGTCGTATCGGGCCTGTGCCTCGTTGATCTGACCGTCGATGGAGCTGCGATCCGTATCGAGCTGGGCCAGGTTTGCGGCCGATCGCTCGGCGGCGGGGATGCCGTCGAGATCTCCGATCCAGTGGGGACGTTCGTCGCGGACGTAGTCGCGTTGTTCGTCGGTGAGCGAGTTCCACCATTGGTTGTTCTCCGACGGATTCCCTTCTGCCGGAGGTGTCGGGGTTTTCGTCGCTCCCTGGTGTGCGCCCAGGCCGACTGCCTCCCGGACGTCGGTACTGCCGTTGTCGGAGATCAGGTTCTGCGCTGCGGCGTTCATGATCCTGGCCGCGTTCTCTTCGATTTCTGTTCCCCGAAGGACGATTTCGCCGACACGGTCGAGGAGTTCGGCTTTCAGTCGCTGACGGTCCGCGGCTTCGGCGTCGGTCTGATTCGGTGGTCGTTCGAAAGCCCACCTGTCCCAGAGCGTGTTGTCGTCGAGAACGGCGAAGTCGTTCGCGAGGGCGAGTGACGAGACCTCGGCGAGCGCACGTTTGAGTGCGGTGACCGCGTCCTCGGTGTCGTCTGTGAGCCGCTTGATCGCTCCGACTTGTGCCGCGGAGTCGGTCAGCTGATCGACGACGGCTTCGAATGCACGGCGGGCCACCTCACTGGTCTCCCCTACCCAGCCGTCGACGAGCTTGATGCCGTCGAGCTGATCGCCCAGATCGATCAACGTGTTGGTTCTGCTGGTGAGCGAGCTGCTGAGCCGCTCGAGCCCCGCCGCGTCCCAGTCGTTGATTCCCCCGATGTCAACCACGCGGTCAAAGTACCAGCCACCGGCCTCGCGACCGAGTGTTACGTTCACCGTGGTGACAGGCACCAACAGCCTCGGGGGAGGAATGTGATGGGGGATCGACTGGAAGTCAGCGTTGCAGTGCTTCTCGACGCAGCAGGCAGAACCGACCTCGCGATCGAGATGGCGTCCGAGGATCTGGCCGTGGTGGCACGCGATCTGTCGGCGGGTACAGCGTGTTGGCCGGGAGCGGCACGCGCGGTGTTCTCCGCCCTGATGTCCGCATGGGATGCAGCCGACTCGACACTGTCGGCCGACGTGAAAGATCTCGCTCGACAACTGCAGGCCTCTGCACGCGAATACGCCGAGGCAGATGCTCGAACAGACGCGGCAATTCGCGGAACAGGCTGAACTACACCGGTCGGAATCCTGCCCCCGGCGCGCCGGATGCGCTCAACAAACGCAGCGATTCCGGTGCCGACGCATATGCGGTGGGACTGACCAAGGGCGCGCCGGAGGCGTGACTGGCGATGCCGACGAGCGTGGTGCCGATGACCAGTGGACCACCGGAATCGCCCCAGACGGTCAGTGCGTCGGACATCAGGTCGCTGCCTCGAAAGTCGACGATGCTTCCGCAGGTCAATCCGCTGCCGAGACCGGTTTTGCAGACCGGCTGCCCCACCGATCCGGTGCCGATGTCCGTCACGGTGACGCCACCCAGACTGGCGACCGGCGTGACCGCGGTGGGATCGAGAACGATGACCCCGTAATCGGGCCCCCAGTGCCCGACGGCCGTGGTGCCGACCGGCGCGGTCGGCGATCCCACGAGAGTCACCGGTAGTCCGGGGCGGAGGATGCAGTGCCCTGCGGTCAGGGCAACGAGCCGTCCGGCGTCGTCGTACCCGACGGCCGCGATGGAGCAGACGGTCAGGTCGTCGATGCCTCCGGTGGTGACGAAACCACTGCCGGGTCCGACGACGGGCAGGGGTGCGGCAGCGGCGGTGCCGACGGACATCGTCGTGCACGCGAGGACCATGCCCGCGAGCCCGCCGATCAGTCGCAGCAGGGGGCGTGTGATTCTCATGGTTGCAATGCCTCTCCGGCTTCCAGGGTGAATTGCACGACGTCGATGCGTGAACTCTTGAATCGAGCCGACGAGCCGGTGAGGTACTGAACGTACTTGTCGTACGTAGCCTCCGAGGACACGGCAATCGCCGCCTCCCGCGAAGCAATCAGTTTCTCGGCCCACGTGTCGAGGGTCCTCGCGTAGTGCAGCCTCAGGGGATGCTCCCGAAGTAACTCGAAGCCTGCCTCGGCCGCCTTCGCTTTCACGGTCTTGACCAGCGTCAACTGCCCGCCGGGGAAGATGTCGCGCAGAATGAAACGGGAGAAGTGCGCATCCTCACGGGTGAGTCCACCCCCGCCGGAGGCCGGATCGGGCGGCGTGATCACGATGGTGTGCAACAACATTCGCCCGCCTGGCCGCAACACCGAGCGGCACTTGGCGAAGAAGGCAGAATATCGCTGACGCCGAAAATGCTCGAAGGCCCCGATACTGACGATCCGGTCGACGGGCTCGTCGAATTCCTCCCACCCCTGCAACCGGATGTCGACGTCGCGCTCGCTCGGCAGATCGGCTACCAGCGCTCGGGCCTTGTCGTGCTGATTTCGGCTCAAGGTCAGACCGATGACGTTGACGTCGTATTTCTCGACGGCCCGCTTCGCGAGAGCGCCCCACCCACAACCGATGTCGAGCAGCGTCATCCCCGGCTCGAGGTCCAGCTTGCCGAGGGCCAGGTCGATCTTGGCGGTCTGCGCCTCCTCCAGCGTCATGTCCTCGCGCTCGAAGTAGGCGCAGCTGTACGTCATGCTCGGATCGAGGAACAGCGCGAAGAAATCGTCCGACAGGTCGTAGTGTGCCCGGACGTCATCGACGAACGGCTCCAGTTGTTCGCTCATCACGCGACACCCTTCCCCACAGAATCGGTACCGATCACTCGGCCTAGTGCCCGGGCACCGTGCTCGCCCAGCATGTCTTCGTGTTCCACATCGACCCGGTGAACCGAGATCCGGCCGTCGACGAAGTCCGTCCATTGCTGCGCACCGTGCGAGCCGCGGGCGGCAAAATAGTGCACCGGCCCCGCGAACACCGCCGGTTGGTACGACGCCACCCAACCGGGGGCCGATACGACCGGCCGGAACATGCGGCGCAGATGATCCTCGGTGAGAAACGCCAATTCGCTTCTTGTACTGTGCAATCGATCCACGATGGCCTCGAACGATTCACCCTCGACCCCGAGCTGAGCAGCGAGATCGCCGATCTCGAACTCCGCGACACCCTCCGGTGCCGTGAGCTGTGCATCGACAAGTGCGAGCAGGGCCACGTCCTCGCCGTCCGACTGCAGTTGCGCCGCAACAGCATGCGCGATCACACCGCCGAGCGACCACCCGAGCAGGTGATAAGGCCCGTGGGGCTGCACAGTGCGAATCTCCTGCACGTACCTGGCGGCGAATTCCTCGATCGACGACGGTGCGGCGTCGACGTTCGAGATACCCGGATCCTGTAATCCGTACAACGGGCGGTCTGTCTCGCCCAGCAACGACAGGTAACTCCACGCGATTCCGATGGCCGGATGCACACAGAACAGTGGGGCACCGACGCCCTCGGTCCGGACTGGGAGCACCACCTCGAACGCAGCATCCGAGAGGGCACCGCCGCGTTCTCCTGCATCGAGTTGCGCTGCCAGGGCGGCGATCGTCGGGTGCATCAGCAACAGGCTTATCGGAAGCCGGCGATCCAGCCGATCCCCGAGTGCATCCATCACCTGCACCACCGAGAGCGAGTGCCCGCCGAGATCGAAGAAGTTGTCGTCGATCCCGATGTGTTCGGCGGCAATGTCCAGAACGTCGGTGAACTGCGCGTGCACCAGGTGTTCGCTCGGTGAACGCGGGGCACGCCGTTCACTCGACAAAACCGACGGGGTCGGCAGCATTCGTACATCGACTTTGCCGGACAACGTCATTGGAAGCGCGTCGACGACGGTGACGGTGGTCGGCACCATGAATGCCGGCACCGTTCCCGCCAAGAAGTCGCGCACTGCCCGCGGTTCGACCGAGCCCACCACGTACGCAGCCAACGAGTGCGCGTGACCGATCACGCTGACCTGGCGCACCTCCGGGTGACGCAGCAGAGCCGCCTCGACCTCGGCCAGCTCGACGCGATGGCCGCGAATCTTGACCTGTGAATCCACTCGGGCCAGATATTCGAGTTCGCGTGCACCGGAACGAATCACCCAGCGCACCAGGTCGCCGGTTCGGTACAACCGACCGTCGCCGAAGGGATTGGCAACAAAACTGCTTGCAGTCATACCGGTCCGACCGACGTACCCCTCGGCAAGACCGACCCCGCCCAGGTATAGCTCCCCCACGACGTTGTTTCCCACCGGGCGCAGACGTGTATCGAGCACCACTGCGTCGTAGCCTCGAATCGGTCCGCCGATGGTCACCGGGCCCGCCGCACCGTTCAGGCCCCAGTCACGCTGGTCGGTTGTGCAGGTACTCATGACGGTCCCCTCGGTGGGGCCGAAAGCATTGAACACCGAGCGACGACGCGACCATCGTTGCAGCAGAGCGGAATTGACGGCCTCGCCCGCCATGACGATCACCCGAAGCGATGGAGTGGCCGCCGAATCGGTCACCTGCAGGACGGTCGGCGTGAGGCACGCGTGGGTGACTCCGTACCGATCTATCAGCGCTTCGAGCTCCCGACCGCCGTGCACCTCGGACGGCACGATCACCGAGCCGGCCCCGGAACCCACCGCCATCAGCATCTCGAAAATCGACGCATCGAAACTCGGTGATGCGAACTGAAGAACCCTGGAGTCCGGCTCCACGCCGAACAGCTCTCGCTGACTTTGCACGAGATTCGCGATGCCGCGGTGCGTCACCCGAACGCCTTTCGGTGCCCCGCTGGATCCGGAGGTGTAGATGACGTAGGCCACGCTGCTCAGCGGTGGTCGACGCACCTCGACGTGCTCGAGCTCCTCACCGGTGATCGTCAGCCAGTCGCTACCGGCCGAACCGAAGTCCACGGACGAGATTCCCGTGACCGGGGCAGCGTCGTCGAGGATCTCCTGTATCCGCGCAGCAGGCTGCGACGGGTCGATCGACAGGAACCCGGCACCGGCCTTGGCCACGGCCCACACTGCGGTGACATATCCAACCGATCGTGGCAGCGCGACCGCTACCAGATCTCCCAGCCGGATGCCTGAACGTACGAGCCTGTCTGCCAACGCATTCGACTGCCGATCCAAGTCTCGGTAGGTCAGCGCCCTCGAACCGTCGATCACGGCGATATTGTCGGGCCAGGTGTTCGCGGCGTGCTCGAACACCGCGGCCAGTGTGTACTGCTCGGGCGCACTGTCCTGGCGCGTGACGACGGCCGATGGGCCCTGGCGGAAGTCTGCGCTACCCAGCCGGATGTCCGGTGCCGTCGACACCATGGTCAACACTGCGGTCAGCCGCTCCGCAAATCCGGCAATCACGGACTGGGAGAACCTGGACGCGGAGTACCCGAGAGAGCCGATGAGTCCGGCGTCGGACTCGTCGACCAGGACCTCCAGATCGAACTGTGTTTCCGTGATGTCCACGCGACGCGGGGTGATAGAACTGGATTCCAGTTCGATTGTGGGAGTTGCCGTATCGCCGAAGGCGAGAAGCACCTGGAAGAGCGGGTGAGTATCGACGGCGCGGGCAGGTTGCACCGCGTCCACCACCGACTCGAACGGCACGTCCGAGTTCGCGAACGCATCGAGGTCCCGGTCGCGCACCTCGGTCACGAAGTCCTCGAACGTCGTCGACGGATCGACGTCCGTCCTGAGCACGACGGTACCGACGAACATGCCGACGAGGTGGTCGAGCGCCGGGTCGGCTCGTCCCGACACCGGCGTCCCGATGGCGATGTCCTGGGTGCCACTGGCTTCTGCGAGTACGGCGGCCAGCGCTGCGTGGACGACGACGAACACGGTCGCACCCAGCCGATGCGCGAGCGACCGGAGTCGAGCCAGATCTTCCGGGCTCACGGAGAACTCCACCGGCGTCGCCTCGTGTGACGCGTCCGGGGTTCCGGTCGGCAGGTCGAGAAATTCGGGTAGTCCGGCGAGGGTGCGACGCCAGAACTCGAGCTGATCGGACGCCACCGCATTCAGGACGTCGTGCTGCCACAGCCGGTAGTCCGAGTAATCGACTGCGAGCGAATCGAATTCGGGGGCAAAACCGGACGGCCTGGCCAGCAGAGCGATCTCGAGGTCTCGGGCCAAGGGGCGAAGCGACAGCCCGTCGATCGCGATGTGGTGGGCGACGACGGTGAGCACCCGCTCGCCGCCGCGTTCGGTGCACACCAATCGCAGCGGCGCTTCGACGGTCAGGTCGAAGCCGTGCAGTGTCGATGCATCGACGCTCGCGTGCGCGTCGTCCAACGTCGACAGCACGATCTGCGGATCGAGAACAACCGTGACGGGACCGTCGCCGGTCGAGGGGTACACCGTGCGCAGCGGTGTGTGCCGCTCGAGTACATCCGCGATCGCAGCACGCAGGACGCCCGGATCGAGGTCGGCCGGAAGCGGCACCTCGAAGGCGATGTTGTACGCGGCCGATGCCGGATCGTATCGATTCTGCAGCCAGATTCGTCGCTCGGCCGGTGCCAGGCCGGAGTACGAGCGCGCATCGCCGCGGTGCACCAGGGCAGGCAACGGTATGTAGTTCTCGGACAGTGATTCGATCGCCGATGCGAGCTGTGACGCGGTGGGCGACTCGAAGATCGTGCGCACCGGAACTCGGGTGCCGAGCGCCGCACCGATCCGGGTGGCGGCCCGCGTCGCGGCGAGCGAGTCTCCGCCGAGGACGAAGAAATTGGCGTCGACGGCCGGATTCTCGATCCCCAACGTGTCGGCAAAAATCCCGAGGATGACGTCCTGCGCCAGTGTGCGTACGGCAGCCCCGTCGCCGACGGTGGGGTCCGGGGCGTCCAATGCCGCGAGGTCCACCTTGCCGTTGTCGGTCAACGGAATCCGGTCGGTCTGCGCGATGGCGGCCGGCATCATCGCGAGCGGAAGGTGCTCCAGCAGCCACTGCGCGGCTTCCTGCTCGTCGATACCCACCACCCAGGCGAGCAGTCTGTTCTCCCGTACCGCCGCTGCTGCGCCGCGCACATCGGGGTGTGCAAGGAGAGCAGACTCGATGTCTCCCAGCTCGATTCGTACACCGCGGACCTGGACCTGCGAGTCGCGGCGGCCCCGGTAGTCCAGCAGACCCGAGACACCCAGGCGCACCAGATCACCGGTTCGGTAGAGCCGGGTGCCGCCCTGGCCTGCGACGAACCGCTCGGCTGTCGCCGCGGCCGCGAACCGGTAGCCGCGCGCCAACCCGACCCCGCCGAGATACAGCTCCCCCGACGCCCCCTGGTGGTACCGGCTGCAACCGATCGTCGAGCACGAACGCTCCCACGTGATCGAGCGGTCGACCGATCGTGACCGGCTCACCGGCGCGAAGCGAGTCGGCCAGCGTGGCCACTACCGTCGCCTCGCTGGGGCCGTAGGCGTTGAGCATCGACCGTCCTGGCGACCACGCGTCCACGACGCCCGAGCCCAGCACGTCTCCGCCGACCGCGACGGTCTCGACACCGGCGGTGGCGGGCACCGTCGCGAGTACCGCGGGCGTGGAGAGGTAGTGGGTCACGCGATGCTCGGTCAGGAAGGCCGACATCTCGTCTCCGCCGAGGAGGTCGGGCGGCGCGATCACCATCGTCGCCCGGGCCCCGAAGGCAAGCACGAGCTCGAGAACAGCAGCATCGAAGTTGACCGAGTAACCATGCAGTACTCGAGAATTCGGCGAGACGTCGTACCGTGCCACCACCTGCTGTGCGAGCGCGTACACACCCTGGTGCGTCACCACGACTGGCTTGGGTGTTCCCGAGGAACCCGACGTGTGGATCACATAGGCCGGGTGCGCAGGGTGGAGCGCTCCGAGGCGGTCGTCCTCGGTCAGGGGCAGGTCGCTCAGCGGCTCCGCCTGATTCTCGTAGAGCCAGTTCACTCCTGGTTCGAGCCCACCGAAACCGATCTCGATGTTCGCCAGCATCTGGTCCCGACGAATTGCCGGGTAGCGCGGATCCACCGGTACGAACGCGCCGCCGGCCTTCACCACGGCCCACAGCGCCACGATGTACTCGGCCGAGCGCTCGAGCGAGAGTGCCACCAGAGTTTCCGGTCCGACGCCGTGGCTGATCAGCAGCCGCGCGATTCGGTTCGAGCGAGACTCGAGCTCGGCGTAGGTCAGCGACACCACACCGTCGATGGCAACCACGTCACCGAAAGCAGCTGTATCGCAGCTCAATACATCGAGCAGCGTTCCGCTCGGCATCGTGGAAGGCAGTGTGGGCGCGTCGGCGAGGGCGAGGTCACCGACGACGAAGGTGGAGTCCGCGACCGCGGCGTTCAGAACCGCCAGAATCGCTGACGCAAACTGTTCGACGGTGGCCTGCTGGTACAGGTCCTGCGCGTACTCGATCTGCCCACGTAGTCCGACCGAGTCCAATCCGGCATCCTGTCCGGTAGAGGCTTCCTCCAGCACGAGATTGAGGTCGAACTCGGAAGTGCGGGTGGGGATCTCCAGCACCGCCACTGGCAGATCCTCCACCGAGCGATGCGGTGCATTGTCGAATGCCAGCATCACCTGGAAGAGCGGATGCCGGTCGAGGGATCGGTCGGTGACCAGGGCGTCGACGATGCGCTCGAACGGAACATCGGAGTGCGAGAACGCGTCGAGGTCTGCAGTGCGGACTGCACCCATCAGGTCCGCGAAACTGCCGGACGGGTCCACCGTGACTGCGAGAGGGAGGGTTCCGACGAACATTCCGACCATTTCGTCGAGTGCTTCGTGACCTCGCCCCGCAGACGGGGACCCGATCACCACTCGGTTCGACGGACCGAACCGGCTCAGAGCGGCAGCGACCGCAGCATGGACGACCATGAACGTGGTCGAGTTGGTTGATCGGGCCAGCTCGCGAATTCCCGCGTGCAGGTGCGACCCGATCGCGAAGGGCACCGCACCCGTGATCATCGATTGCACTGCGGGCCTGGGGAAATCGGCCGGCAGTTCCGCCGAAGCAGCATCGTTTCCGCCCACAACACCGGTCCAGAACGACAGCTGTTCGTCGGCGACCGAGTCCACGTAGGCCCGGTTCCACACTGCGTACTGGCCGTACTGTGCGCGCAGTCGTGGCCACGTCGGCGCGTGACCTGCGCTGCGAGCTGCGTGCGCGAAAGCGAAGTCGCGCACCAGCGGGTCGATCGACCAGCCGTCCATCGAGATGTGGTGCACGACCACCACGACAACGGTGTCGCCCTGCTCGTCCACTCTCAGAAGCGTTGCGCGGATGGGTACTTCGGTTGCCACATCGAATCCCTGCGCTGCGGCTGCCGCGATGGCAGAGTCGAGGTCGCTCTCCGACACAGTCTGCGCGGATACATCCACGAGGACGGTATCGGTGGGCCGGACCACCTGTCGCGGACCGTCGCCGTCGTCCGGGTAGTACGTCCGCAGCGCTTCGTGACGATCGGCCACGTCGCGCAGTGCCGTCAGCACCAACGAGGCGTCCTCACCTCCGCCGACCCGAATGGCAATCGGCATGTTGTACGCGGGCGATGCCGGGTCGAATCGGTTCAGGAACCACAGTCGCTGCTGGGCGTAGGACAGGGGGACGCGCCCCGGCAACACGGTATCGAGCAGTTCGAGCGAAACCTCGCGGGTCGCGGACGAGTCGACGGCCGCCGCGACTGCGCGGACCGTGGGGTCGGCAAACAGCTCGGTGAGCGACACTCCGGAGCCGAGCCGTGCGAGAACTCGGGTGGCACTGAGCGAGTCACCGCCGAGCTCGAAGAACGAGTGCTCGCGGCCGACCTTGTCGACACCGAGGACGTCGGCGAAGGCTCCGGCGACGCTGCGTTCGGTCTCGGTTTGCGGTGCCACGTATTCGGTCTGTGTAGACGCGATCGGGGCCGGCAATGCCCGTCGGTCGACCTTGCCGCTCGCCGTCATCGGCATCGCGTCCAGCACCACAATCCGGCTGGGAACCATCCACGCGGGCAAGCGGTCTCGAAGATGACCCTCCAATCCCTCCGAGACTCCGGTGACGTACAGGACCAGTCGGTTGTCGTGCATCGACGCCGCCGCGGCGTTCACTCCCGGAAAAGTCGATGCTGCGGATTCGATTTCCCCGAGTTCGAGGCGACGCCCGTTCAGTTGGATCTGCTGGTCGCTGCGACCGAGGTACTCGAGCGAGGACCCGTCGACGGCCCACCGGACGATATCGCCGGTGCGGTAGAGCCGCGCTCCGGTCATCCCCGGGTCTGCGACGAACCGTACTGCGGTGGAGCCGAACTGCCCGTCGTATCCGCGGGCGAGCCCGCCGCCGCCGAGGTACAGCTCGCCGACGCCTCCGTGCGGAGTGGGCCGCAGCTGTGTGTCGAGTACCAGTGCTCGGACGCCCGGCAACGGAGCGCCGATGGTGACGCGGTCGCCGGCCGCCATCGGAGCCGACACCGTTGCCAACACGGTCGCCTCGGTCGGTCCATAGGCATTGAGCATTGTCCGCTCGGCGGAGACGAACCTGTCGCGCACCGTGGGCGGGCATTCTTCGCCGCCGACGTCGAAGACCTCGATGGATCCGAGGTCATCTGGGTCGAGGGTCGCCAGCACTGTCGGTGAGGTGATCAGATGCGTGATCTTCTCGCGGTCCAACAACTGCGCGAGGGCGGGCCCGGCGTAGACGTCGGCTGGGGCGATGACGAGGGTGCCGCCGGCAGCGAACGCCGCCAGGATTTCTTGGATGGACGCGTCGAAGACCGGCGAGGCCACGTGCAGCACTCGCGAGTCGGCGGAGACGGAATATCGTTCGACGACATTGGCCGCTAGTTGCGCGAGTCCCCGATGGGTGACGCTGACGGCCTTGGGTTTTCCGGTCGACCCGGAGGTGTGGATGACGTATGCCTCGTTGTCGATGTGCACCTGAGGCGGCGTGAACGCGCTCGGGTCCGCGTCGAGCAGATCCTCGATGGTGAACCAGCGAACGGTGCTCGGAAGTTGTTGCAGCAAAGGTCGAGTGGTGATACCGAACTCGACGCGTGCATCGGCGAGCATGGCGGCCAACCGCTCGGCAGGCTCAGTGGGGTCGACGGGGACGAACGATGCGCCGGCAGTCGAGACCGACCATGCGGCCAATACGGATTCGTAGGAGCGTGCCAGCGCAACGGCCACGCGCGTCTCCACACGTACGCCATGCACGATCAACTGCGCAGCAACATGTTCCGCAGCGGCGGTGAACTCAGCGCTGGATCGATCGATTCCCCCTGCCCGCACCACTGCGCCGCTCGTCAGTATCGAAGGCAGCAGCGCAGGTGCCGCGGTGGCCGCTGGATGCGCCTGCAGCAGTTGGGCCTTCTCCTCTTCGCCCAGCACATCCAGCTCCGACACTGTGAGTCCCTCTGGCGCACTCACCAGCGCACGCAGCAGAACGAGGAATCGGCGGTGGTGGGCTTCCAGCTCGTCGGTGCTATAGAGGGCCGGGTTGCCGAGGAAGTCGACGCGGGTACTGGTGCCGGCGACGCCAGGGTAGACGTTGACCATCATGTCGTCGATGGGGCCGCTCGAGAGCACGCGGTATTCGCCGATGACGTCGCCGAGCCGAATTGTGCTGTTGTACATCATGATGTTGACCGTGGGGCCGAACACTCCGCGCCCGGCGGCAGCGCTGTCGGTGCCTTCGCCGGTCGCCCGCTGCATGTCCTCCACGCGGAAGCGCTGATGACGCAGCGCACCGGTGAGTTCCACTTGAATCCGTCGGAGCAGCTCTTCGACGGTCACCCCCGGCTCGACGCCGATGCGCAGGGGCACGACGTTGGACATCATGCCCGAGGATTCCCGCAGTTTGGTGGTCGCTCGGCCCGATACCGGCAAGCTGAGCATGGCGTCCTCGGTGTCGGTCATCCGCGCGAGGTAGAGCGCGAACGTCGCGAGCACGACGGGGACGTCGGAGGAGTTGTACCGATGTGCCACTTCGGCAACGGCTTCGGTGAGGTCTGCGTCCAAAACCGCACCCACGCTGACGGTCACTCCGCTCGGCGCAGCACGCGTACGCGAGGTGCCGGCGAGCCGGGGGGCCTCGAGGTGGCCGTCGAGTCGGCCGAGCCAGTACTGACGATCGGTGTCGTAGCGGGAGGACTGGGGGTACGCAGCCTCGTAGTCGTAGATCTCCCGCACACCGATGGCGCGGGTCTTCGGGATATCAGTGCCCTCGACAATCGCGGTGTACGCCGCCGCTGTGCCTTCTTGGACCGAGATTGCGCCCAATCCGTCCATCACGATGTGGTGCGCGCGGCTGTACCAGTAGTAGTGCTCGTCTCCCACCTGGATGATGTCGGACGAGATCAGTTGGTCGCGAACGAGATCTACGGGTCGGCGGTACTGCTCGTCCATGTAGCGCTGGGCATCCTCGATGGGATTATCGCGGTCTCTGAAATCGCGGTAGATCATCGCGTACGGCACGCGCAGGTCTGCCCATTGGTAGGGAACGCCGTCGTGGAGTCCGATCCGGACTGCGGGCGACTCGAGCCGTCTGCAGGCGATGTCGGTTGCGCGGATCAACACGGACGGATCGATATCGCCGTGGATCTCGACGTATTGAGCGATGGTGAACGGCACATCCGGTGCCAGCTGCTGAGCGAGGTAGATGTTCATTTGCGCAGCAGATAAAGGGAAGCGGCCATCCTCGAACGGCTCACCCGCCTCTGGCGACACTGACAGACCTCCTCAACGCATACGCCCCGACGGCATCGATTCGGCTGGACGCCGCCCAGCAACGTTGAACTACATCGCTCGTTACAAACTAGTCGACCCGATGTGAATGCTCTACCCGGATCGATATTGCCTCACCCTTCCCAACAACGGCATTCATTTGTTCGTGCGATCGAACGACAGGTGCACCGAATCCGCCGCGCCCCTTTAGGCTGTGCAGTCGAACTCCTTCCCTTTTCACCGAGAGGCCACCGACGATGGCGACCAGTTCCACCGATGTCCGTGGTTCTCGCTCCGGCAAGAAGCGCCCGATCCTCGTCGCGGTCGGCGTGTTGCTGGTGCTGGTCATCGCCTTCCTGGCCTGGTTGGGCTACGAGGCCTACTCCGCACAGTCGTCTCTGACCGCCACCCGTGACTCGGCTACGCAGGCCAAAGACGCTCTGCTCGACGGTGATGCGGCAGGGGCCGAGGCTGCTGCCGCGCGAGCCTCGGAGTCCGCGGACGATGCGGTGGCCGCGACGACATCCATCCCGTTTTCCATAGCCAAAGCCGTTCCTTACCTTGGTAGTCCGTTGAAATCGGTGTCGCAGATCACCGACGTGGTGCACGGATTGGCCGTGGATGTGCTCGCCCCCGCATCGGCTGCCGGTGCCAGTTTGAATCCCAGCAGCCTCGTCGACGGCGGCACAGTGGATACCGCTGCGTTGCGGGACGCGCAGCCGGTACTAGAGCAAACCTCCGCGGCAGCCGAGGCGCTCAGCGACCGCGCGCAGCAGGTGGACAAGCCTGCGTTCCTCGGTGTGGTGGACGAGGCTCGGACGTCGCTGATCGATCAGACTCATGACCTCGCTAGTCTGCTGACCAATACTCATATCGCCAGCCAGCTGTTGCCCTCGATGCTCGGCGACAACGGCCCGCGCAGTTACTTCCTCGCGTTCCAGACCAACGCCGAGGCGCGCGGCACCGGTGGTTTGCTCGGTGGCTACGGCATCATTCGGGCCGAGAACGGTACGGCCCGAGTCGATACCCTCGGCAGCAACAACGAGCTCGAATTCGCGAAGCAGCCCATCGATCTGGGTCCCGAATACAACGCACTGTGGGGTCCGCGAAATACCACCATCGATTTCCGTAACTCGAATGCGAGCCCGCACTTTCCGTATGCCGCGCAGATCTGGTCGTCGATGTGGACGGAGCAAACCGGTGAAGTGCTCAACGGTGCCATCGCCACCGACCCCATTGCGCTGAGCTACATCCTGGGAGCGACCGGCCCGATCACGTTGGCCGACGGCGAGCAGATCACCGCCGACAACGTCGTCGAAATCACCCTCAGCACTGCGTATTCCAGATTCGGCGACGATCAGGCAGCTCGCAAGGCGTATCTGCAGGAGATCGCTGCGGCAGTGGTGCAGAAGATGACCACCGGCGCAGCACCCACCAGACCTCTGCTCGACGCGGTGGGCCGCGCCGGCAGTGAGGGCCGCATCTCGATCTACAGTGCAGATCCGGCCGAGCAGGCAATTCTGGCCGATACCAAGGTGGGTCATACGTTGCCGGACAGTCCGGCTCCGTACGCCAACGTGGTGGTCAACAACGCCGGCGGCAACAAGCTCGATTACTACCTCACCCGCGACATCACGTATTCGGCCGAATCGTGCACGGCCGGTACTCGCAAGTCGACGGTGACGGCAACGCTGACCAACACTGTTGATCCGAATGGCCTGACGCCCTACGTGGCGAGCACGTTCCAGACCACCGTGGAGTACGGCACCAACGAGTCGATCGTCTACCTGTACGGCACTCAGGGCGCGAAGATCACCTCTATGAAGGTCAACGGGATCACCGGCTTCTCCATCCAGGCCGGTACCGAGCTGGGCCGTCCGGTGCAGGCCGCGTATCTCACCATTCCACCGGGTGAGTCCCAGACGGTGTCGTGGGAGCTCGAAGAACCATCGGCCCCGGGCGAGGCGACGGTGCCCTTACAGCCTCTGGTCGATCAACCGACGGTAACGATCGACGTTCCGCAGTGCTGATGGGCCTGCAGTGCTGATGGACCGAGCGTCTTCGTCACAGTCGGCGCGAGGGTAGTGCAGTTGTTCGCCGACTGACCTACAGTTCCGTTCCGTGATCGGAAAAAGACGCAGTGACGAGATTCGGCCTCCAGAACAGACACATCCATTTCTTTGGATCATGTTGGCGTTGCTCATACTTGCCGCAGTAGCGCTGTTCGTCCTCACCGAATACGAAGGCCGGTTCTAGCGCCCACGAATTCGGCGACGCACGATCACCACTGCAGTTCCGATCAGCAGCCCTACCGCTGCACCGATTGCCAGGTATTCGGCAGTGTTGGGGTGGATCGGCGCGTGATCCGCCTCAGCCTTCTTGATGATCTTGACCCCGACTGAGGAGACTCCACCGCCCTCGGGAGCTTCCAGCTCCGAGACCACTGCAGTCAATTGAAGAGCGACCGTGTTCGCGATGTCGCGCGCGAGTTCTGGAGAGCCGTCGGTAACAACGACGTCGAATCGATCAGGATCTCGTGCAATCGACGTTGTGACCTTGTCGGCCAACTGCGACGGAGAAAGTTCGAGCGCGAGATCGGCCAGTGCCTTGGACAGGATGACATCACTTGTCACTAGTCCCGAGTATGCCGCGACCCGCTGCTGAGAGAACAAGCTGCCCTGGTACGTCTCGCCTGTCGTCGCGCCACCCGAAACGAAGACCGTCATCTCCGCGCGTGATTCGTAAGTCGGTGTCAGCAGCAAGGTGATCCCGAGTGCCACCGACATCGAGACGATCACCGAGACTGCGACGACTCCCCACTCTGATCTGATGGCGTTCGAGAAGCTCGGTACTTTCAAAACCAGTCCCCCATTCGCGCTGCAGCAACTCGAAATTCTACGGAATCCCTCGACCCACGAGACGAGCGGACCACGGCACGGCTACCGCTGCGCTTGTCATCCAACTGAATGATTTTTCATTTCAAAGCGTCCACCTACGCGACTCGTTCGACGGGCGTGGCCCCCGTGCATAACACCCGCTTATGCCCCGCTATCGGACGACCACGGATCGACCAGATGGGATGGCTCATTTACGAACAGTGGTCCACCTGCACCGGGTGGGACCCCAGCGCGAGCGCCCGCCCTGGGCGTCGAAACTGGGCGACCACCTGATTCGACAACAGGGCACATAACGCGGGCTATGCACCCCAGAAACGGTAGATAACAGCCGGAATACCCTGTTGCTCAACAATTTTGGCTAACCTTGCGGAGGTGTAGCTTCGGCTTGTCACCTCAGCCTTCGACCAGCCAGGAGTTGCTCATGAGCAAGAAGAAGTCCGAACCAACCATCAGCGTCAAACTCACCGCGGTCATTCAAGTGCTGGCCGCCGTCGTCGTCGTCACGCAGGTTCCGAATGTCACGACGCCGGTCGCGCTCGGCGCTATTACCCTCGCCGGACTCGTGATCGGCGCGGCCGGGCGACCGAAGCGGAATGCTGGACGATCATGACGAATCATGACCGCTCAGCGTCTGCTCGCCGAAACCGCTCCAGGGTCTACTTGTTCAAACGAGGGTTGTCGGAACCGTTCCTGGGTGGATCGCTAGGCACCGCAGTGCGACGAACTTGCGAGTAGGGCGCTGAACTCGACGCCGCGGTGCGCACGGCCCCGGTCGGTTTTGCGGACGCGGCCTGCGTCGGTCCGGGATTCCCCGAAGGCGGCCGCGGCGGGGTAGGTGCCGGAGCCTGCGTAGCAACCGGAGCCTGGGGTGCGGGCGCTGGTGCGGGAACCGGTGGTGCAACCTGACGGGGCAGGTTGGTGTCGGCGGTGTAGTTGTACGAGTAGCTGTACATGTCGCCCTTCTTCGAGGGCGTCAGAGCCAGCACCACGCCGAGAACGTGCGCGCCGATGGTTTCGAGATTGCCGATGGCTCTGGACAATTCGACGCTCTTGGTATGCCCGTATCGGGTCACCAGCAACGCACCGTCGGCATGGGTGGTCAGCACCGCCGAGTCCGTGACGGGCAGCAGCGGTGCTCCATCGACGATCACATAATCGAACTTGGATCGGAGCTCGACCAGCAGGGCGCGTGATGCTTCCGAGCCCAGCAGCTCGGAGGGGTTCGGTGGGATCGGCCCGGAGGCCATGGCCTGCAGGCCCTCGTACTTGGTCGGCTGCAGCACCTCGTCCACCTTTGCCTGTCCGGCGAGAACGGTACTGAGGCCCACCGAACCGATGAGGCCCATGTACTTCGAGATTCGGGGACGCCGCAGGTCACCCTCGACCAGCACCACATGGTGACCGGCTTCGGCCAGGGCAACAGCCAAGTTCACGGCGGTGGTCGTCTTGCCTTCACTGGGAATGGCGCTGGTGACGACGATGACGCGCGGCGGATGGTCAACTTCGAGGAACTGCAGGTTGGTGCGCAGCTCACGGAACGCCTCGGCACTGGACGATTGCGCGATGTCCTGGAAGTCGACGGCCGGCTGCTTCGTGCGCTCCTTGTCGAACGGGATGGTGCCGACGAGTGCCTTACCGGAGATCGCCTCGATCTCGCGGCGGTCCTTGATCGTGTTGTCCAGACGGTCTCGCAGTACTGCCAGTGCGATGCCGAGCAGTAGACCAACGGCCGCACCGAGGGCGAGGTTGCGCTTGGTCTTCGGGCTCACCGGTGCTGCGGAGACGTCTGCCTGTTGGAAGGTCTTGACACCGGCCGACGGGATACCGCCGTCCTCGGGTGTCTCCAACTCGCGTACCTGGGTCGTCAACTCGGAGGCCATCGCGTTGGCGATATCGCGAGCAAGCGACGGTGAAGAGTCGGTGACGGTGATATCGAACAGAACGGTGTCGGGAGTCGAGGATGCCGTCACCTTCGAGGCAAGCTGCGACGGAGTCAGGCCGAGGGGAAGTACGTCGAGAACCCGAGCCGCCAAGGCCTCGCTGGTCACCAACTCGGAGTAGGAGGCCACACGCTGCTGCGAGAACAAGTTGCCCTGATACGTCTCACTCACCGACGTTCCACCGGACGTGGAGACGAACATCCTGGCACTCGACTCGTAGAGCGGCGTCGTCAACAAGGACGCACCCAGTGCTCCCAGGATCGCTACGACCACGGTGACGGCAATGATGATCCATCGCGCCTTCAGGATTTTCAGATAATCCTGTATCTCCATGCTTCGAGCTCCTCGTCAGTTCGTACAACTCGCAACGTGCCACCGCGTGGCTTAATCGTTACATAGGTGATTGGTTTCTGTGCACCAGATGAGATGCCGCGCAATTCTGGACAATTCATTCGTTTGATTCACGAGTTGAATCAAGCAAATGCCCCGTTGTGAGATTCGATCGCGCAGACACAGCCCAAATTAGAGGCGAAACTGCATTGCTCGCCCCGCACGTCGATCCTGTTCCGCACCCCTGCGTGCTGCGACGATAAGCGGCAACCGGACGCCCCCGAAAGCCGAGGTGACTCTCACCACTCTCGCGAGCCCACCGGCACGGCCACGATCCATTATCCAGCAGCCAAAAGCAGCTGCCCAACGTGCGAACCGGACACAATCGGACTCATGTTCGGCAAGCGCGGATTGTCGCGAGATTTTTGGTGGAAAGTCAGCGGTGCGACAGCGGTCGTTGCTGCAGTCGCCTTCGTTGCGGTTGCTGTGTTCGTCTAGTTCACTCGGGAAGCTACAGAGGACTCTGCCCCGTCTGCACTGGGGTGACAGGCGTCATCTCAATCCCTGTTCGACGGCGTGTGCGATGGCGGCGTGCCCCCTGTCGTCGACGTGTACCCCATCGGGCGCAAGCATGTCGTCATCGATTACATCCGGGTCGGTCAGCGAGACGAATTCTCCACCGACAGCATTCACTGCGTCTCGAACCACACCCTCGTACGCGGTGACGAAGGGCGGTACCTCGGCCGCCGACGAGGGCCCGACGGCGATGATCCTCGCGTTGGGTAACCCCGTGCGAAGTGTGCCCATGGTGTCGTAAATCGCGTTGACGACATCGGTGGGGTCGCGGACGAACTCCGTGAAGTCGTTGATGCCGCCGCCCACCACGACGATCGGCGGATTCAGGGTGACGGCGTAGCCTGCCATCTCCTGAAAACTGCCGCATCGTTCGGCTCCACACCCCGACGCCGCGAGTGCATAGCCAGTGGCACCGATTCCGATGTTCTCCTCGGTCCACAGCTTGTTCGCCGAGACGAGCGATGTCCACCGGCGGCCCAGATCACTTGCACCGGCTCCGGATACGTAGGAGTCCCCGATGAAGACGGCACGTGGGCCGCCGTTGACCGGCGGAACGAATGCAGTAGTGGATGTGTCCGACAGTCCTCGGTCGGTGCGCGCAGCGTCGAATCGCAGGCCGACGATCACGGCACCGAACACAAGGATTACCAACAGAATCAGCAGAACGGCTCTACCCCGAGACATGCCTCACCGCCTCTCGATATATCCCGTCGAGTCCCTGAGCAACGATGTCTGTACCGAATTCGGTACGCGCCGCCGCCCGGCCCCGCCTGCCCATCGCGCGGCGCAGGTCCTCATCGTCCAGAAGCAATCGCACGGCGTCGACGAGAGGCTGCAGTTCGCCGGCGCGCACCACGATCCCACACCCGATGCGCGTGATATCCGATGCGAGGCCGCAACTGTCGGTGACCACGACGGGCAGCCCCACTGCCATGGCTTCGAGAACAGACATCGGATACGGCTCGTCGGCGGAGGGAAGCACATAGATCGTGGCCGTCCGCATGCGTTCCGCGGTCTTGTCGGGAGCGCACGGCCCCTCCCACCGGATCCTGGGCTCGGTCCTCTGCGCTATCGCGTCGCCGGTTCCCGCATCCGGACCGACGAGTGCAAAAGATGCGGAATCATGTTCACGCACAATCACTTCTGCCATGTCGACGAAGAGATCTGCGCGCTTGCGCGGATGCAGACGAGCCAGAAATAGCACCTCGAGACCGGTATCCGACGCCTTCTCCGGCAGTGCCGGAACGCCGTTGATCAATTTGACCAATCTCATATTCTGCCCCGCGACGCCGATCAGATCGGTTCGCTCACGCTCGGTGAGATAGAAGACTGCGGCCGCTCGGCGCAATGTCGATCGGGTGACCAGGGCGTCGAGTGGGATCGCGAGAAGCCTGCCGCTGGCATCGATCATCCCGTGGGTTTGCACCACCGTCGCCAGTCCCCGCAGACGGCACAGGCGAGCGGCGGGAAGCGTCACCAGATCACGGGCCAGGTGCACGTGGACCAGATCGAATCTTCCGGATTCCGCGGCCAGCCACCGAAGCATGCCGGGAGCGGTGAGACCCGCGAAGCCGCTGCGCGGAATCAGCATGCGGGGACGGAACAGTTCGACGCGGACGACTCCCGATTGAGGGGTGGGCCCGCTGCCTGCCGCGACAACCGTCACGTCGTGGCCCAGATCCGCGAGTGCCTCGGCTTGATTGAGGGCTACCCGCGTGGGTCCGCCGAAGGCACCGTCCTCGGAGATCAGTGTCACCACGTGCAGGATGCGCATCGCTCACTCCGGTCGGCGGGCGGAGGGTGCGAATACCGTTGCGCCGTCGTCTACGTCGTCGGTCACCAGTGCTGTTGCGCCGATTGTGGCGTCGTGGCCGATGGTCACGCCGCGCAGGATGGTCGCTCGGGCCGCAACCCATGCTCTGTTACCCACGACAATGGGAGCATTGTCGAACTCGAAGGTCTCCGAGCGCCGGTCGTGGCTTCCGGTGCACAGCAGTACAGCCTGGGAGATGCAGGTATCCGTGCCGATCGTCACCGGTTCGAGGTTGAGAATCCACGCGTCCTCACCTATCCACGAATGGTCACCGACTGCGAGCTTCCACGGCCAATGAATGCGGACGCGGTGCCGAATCGACACGCCGACGCCGATCTGCGCGCCGAACATCCGAAGGATCTGCAGCCGAATCGAATTGGGACACCACCACTGCGTGACCAGCAGGCCAGAGGTAAGCATCCACAGCACTTGAATGTGGAACGGCTTGCCCTTGTCGTATCCCGCTCCGGTGAAACCTGCGAGCGAACGCCCGGTCACGTCCGCTTCTTGAGTGGCTGCGCCAGCGGCGCCGCCATGACGGTGCCCGGTGGAACGTCCTTCACCACCACCGCATTGGCCCCGATGGTGACACCGTCGCCGAGCACGATCGGCCCTGTGACGACGGCTCCGGCCGCGACCATCACGTCGTCACCGATGGTCGGTCGCCCCTTCGGTGAATAACCTACCGATGCATGCTGATTGACCCAGAAGTTTCGGCCGATCGATGTCGCCGAGACCATGATTCCGTTGCCGTGGTGCAAGAAGATTCCCGGGCCGATGGAATCCGATTCGAGAAGGATGGTCTGATCCGGCCGGTAGAGGCGCTTCATGATCACGCGCACCGGAAGCGGGCTTTGCCGCATCCGGAAATGAACCACATTGCGAAATTCGTGCAGTGCGCCCGCGAGGTAGGCGAACCGCGAGTACTCGTCCAGCGGGACGAGCGCATCGTTGCCGATGCATTCGATCCACCGATCCACGTCCGCCCGCATCAGATCCTCGTTGCCCGACGATTGCACGCCCCACCACAGAGGCCGTGCCCAGATGCGAGCCAGCCTGATCAGAACGGACTTTCTCGCGGTGTAGGGCATAGGTGCAAATCTAAGGTCGCGCAGCCGTGGTGTCCACCCGTCATACTGCATCGTATGGCCTTGCGACGCAGATGGGTTCCGCTGGCATTCGTGCTGCTTCTCGCTGCGTCGTGTTCGACAAGCGTTGAGCACGAACGAAGTCCCGAACCCGGACCCGATCCCGCTTCGGAGTGGAATTCGGTGCACGTTGCCAGTAATGCCGCGAGCATCGGAATGCCTGGTTCCGACGTCGAGCGCGATATCGCCGCCGTTGCCGAAACCGGATTCGCAGCAATCAGATTGCTGGTCAAGTGGTCCGACATCGAGAGTGTCGAAGGTGCTGCCGATTGGAGCCGAATCGACGCCGAGGTCGAGTGGGCCACCGAACGCAATCTCGCGGTGCTCGGTGTATTGACGTGGGCACCTACGTGGCTGTGCCGGCCGAGTACGCGCTTGTGGCGCATCCCGCACCCGATTCTGCCGATAAGTTCGCCCAATTCGCCTCTGCCGCAGCCTCTCGCTACCGCGACCGCATCACAGCATGGGAAGTGTGGAACGAGCCGAACGTTGCGGCCAGCTACGGCCCGAGCGCGAACCCGGTTCACTATTGCGAGGTCCTCTCGGCAACCTCCACGGCGATTCGCGCCGCGGCACCGGGGGCATTGGTGATCACCGGACCGACCTCGCCCGCAATCGATTCCGCCAACGATCTGTCCCCTTCGACGTTTGTCGAAGCCCTCTACCGATGCGCGGGTGCCGAGACCTTCGATGCCGTCGCGATGCATCCCTACAGCAGCCCCCAGCTGTTGAGCGAGCCGACCGAGACCTCGTCCTCGGCCAACGAGGTCGCCGCCGTCCGCTCCGTGATGGTGCGCCACGGGGACGGTCACAAGAAAATCTGGTTCACCGAGTTCGGTGCGCCCACAACGAGCTCGGGCGTCGACGAGCAGCGGCAGGCCGATATTCTGGTCGACGGGATCACCACACTGACGCAGCTGCCCTATGCCGGGCCGGTGTTCGTCTTCGATTTCCGCGACTCGATGACGGGCAGTGTTGTACCCGACTACAACTACGGTCTGGTGCGATCGGACTACTCCCCCAAACGTGCACTCGATGCGGTTCGTGCCCTCGTGGGGTGAGCACTCGCCAGTGTGTGCACCCATTCCTCGAATCTGTCCAGGGCCACATCTCGAGACATATTGTGCCGCCTGTATCGATTCCCGGACTCGACGAACTGCGCACACTTCGCGGCGTCGGCGGCCAGATCGATCACTCCCGCCACCATCGCAGACGGATTTGCCGGGTCCACGCGCATTCCGGCACCGGCAGATCGCACCTCCTGATCGGTGACGCTGCCGGCTGCGGTGGCAGCGAGGACGGGGCTGCCGCTGCCGAAGTACGCGGTGAGCTTGCTGGGTACGGCCATCTCGGCAACCTCGGGGAGCTCGTTGACCAGCAGAACATTTGCTGCATCGAGTGCAGCGCGAAACTCTTTCTCCGGCAGAGACTTCACGAATTTCAGGCAGGTGATTCCTTTGCCCAGCTCTTCGAGCGTCTCCCGCTGGTTGCCGTCACCCATCAGGACGAACTGCACCGGCCCACCCCGGCGTTCCGACTCCCGCGCCGCCTCCACCACGTTCTCGAGGCCCTGTTTGAGTCCCATGTTTCCAGCGTGCAGCGCAATCACCGAGTCCCGTGACCATCCCAACAGATCGCGTGCATGGTCACGACTCATCGGTGCCTGGTACGGCATGTGCGTCCAGTTCGGGATGATGCTGAGCTTGCGCTCGGGCACATGCAGCGCAGTCCGGACGTGATCTGCGAAGCGCTGGTGGATCACCGCGACCCCGTCGGCCGCGCGCAGGATGCCCGATTCGAGATTGCTTGTCGCACCGGCACTCGGTCCGTGCATCGCACCCGTCTCGATGACGCCGCGGCTGTACAGATCCTGTACCCACACCCCCAATGCAGGCCGGAACGGCTGCGCTTTCAGGCGAGCCATCACCAGACCGGTCGACACCAGCGCCGGCGATACGCACACCACCACATCCGAGGCTGGGATACGACTGCGCGCCACTCTGCTGCCGAAGGACAGTTCCAGATGCGCACGCTGGGTGACGGTCATGCTGCCCGGAACGTAGTGCCGATGTCGGGTCACGTGCACACCGTCGACCGTCTCCTCGATGGTGGGACCCGCGTACCGCGGGTCAGGTGCCCATTGCGGGTAGTGCGGGAAGCCGGTGACAACGTGGATGTCGTACCCCCGCGCAGACAGTCCTTCCGCGACATCGGCGGTGTAGGGGGCGATCCCGGTGACTTCGGGTTTGTAGTTGAGGCCGATCAGAGTGATACGCATCAGCGTCTCCGTTTCCGTACTTCGAATTCCGACCGCCTCTTGTTCCACAGCTCGTCGGTCGTACAGATACGGCGAGCAGGATTGCCTGCCACCACATCTCCCGGTGCGATCGACTGCGTCACCACGGACCCGGCGCCGATGATGGCGTCGTCGCCTACGACGACACCGGGCATGATGACCGTTCCCAATCCCACGAATGCTCGTGCGCCGATCGATACCGGCGCTCGGCGGTACAGCTCCTCGTCGGGGGGAAGTTCTCCACGTGCTTCTGCCACTCGGTCGAGAGAGAAGTCGTGTGTGAGTATTTTGACGGCATCCGACACGACGCAGCGGTCACCGAAGGTGATCGAACCGGGGCCGGAATTGTCGAGGAAGACAGTGGACGAGATCCACAGTGGCGTGCCCTCGATCGTCACACCTGCTCGTCGGAGCAGTGTGATGACGACGGTCATGTACGCGTTCTGATCGATCCGGTTCAGGGTGCGCAACAGTGGGAGGAATTTCGCGACGTCGATCATGGAACCCTCACTGCCGTAGCGAGTTCTATTCGAGCAGAGGAGTCTTTAGGTTCAGCGTTGCGGCCGCGAACCAGGCGCGGGACCCAGGCGATGTCGGGGATGAACTGGCACAGCACGACCGCGCCTGCGGTGACGAGCACGACGCCCGCAGCACCGGTCGTCGGCGCTACCGCGATGGCCGCGACGGTGGTGACCGCGGCCATGGCGGCAGA